>NZ_JAPMLG010000004.1:0-235876 GCF_035726925.1 Enterococcus sp. E5-37 | reverse complement strand
TCTGTAGTAAAATCATTCATAGGGAAGTCCTCTTTTCTGTGAATTGGTTGTCGTTAACTTTATTCTACAGAAGGGACTTCCTTTTTTGTATGGATTTTTTCATTTACACAAAATATTTTATACTCTCAATAGTATCGTATTTCGCAATCTTAAAATTATCTTCTTACTATGAATAAGATAATAAAATTTGTATTTGTCCTTTTTAGGTAACTTATTTAATCTATATACCTTTCTGGATCAACGAAAGTATACTTTATATAGTCATAACGCCGATGGTAACTATGCACTGTAACGATAATGCTGCTAAAATATCTTTTTACGAAAAACATCACAAGGAAAAACTTAACTATGGTATTATCTAAACATAATTTTTTCGGTATTTAATATTTAATTAGGAGGGAATATTTTGCTTTTTTATAGTAATTTTATCTTAATAGTAGCGATATTATTACTTCTGAATATATGGATTTTTGATAGGAGTAGAAATGCAAGTATAGGTTTTAGAACTAAACGAAGTCTGTCTTCTAAAAAAAATTGGGTATACTCACAAACTATTTTTTATGGAGGAATTGTTTTAATTAGTTTACTTTCTTCAACACTTTATTCTTTGAATATTATAGATGTTTCCACCTCAAATTCAATATCTATTATTGGAATCATTATTGCTGCAATTATTACACAACTGTTTTTAGTGTTTGGAGAGAAGAAAAGAAGTAAAAAATAGAAAAACTAGTGATAGTTTTGGTGATAGTGATATTAAAAATCAGAAAAGATAGAAAAAGCAGGAGATAGATAAAATGCTGATATTTCAGCATTTTTTAAGAGTATAAAAGAGAAAAAAAGTAATAAATGTATACATGATATAAGAAAAACATATATGTATAAAAAGAAGAAAGTAGCTTCTCTTTGTACATATATGGTTTGTTTTTATGGATGCCGAGCTTTTTTATAAGATAAGGCTACCGCCCATAACGACCCAAGGATTTGTGGAACTAAGTAAATACCTGCAAGAAGCAAGATCAGCTGGGTCGGTTTTAAAGGATGATAGAAGTAACGCCATTCAGTAAAATTGGCGCAAAATAAATAGGAAGTGACAGTAGATATAATATTGGCAATGAATAGAGATATAATACGCCTGTTCCTTTGAAAATAATATCCAGCAAAAAGAGATAAAAATATCAATGTGATGAACCCGATTACGGAATGATAACGAAAATCAAGCAGTAAGGCGAAATGCGCATAAGGAACAAAAGATAAAAGCAACGGAAGGTTTTTCCAGCAAGTTTTTATCATCTTTCATCACCACCTAACAAGTGTTATTATTTTGTTAGTTTTATTGTAAATTGAATCCTGCAATAATCAATTACTTTTTCATTATTTCTAGATTAAATGAATAAACTCTCATGCCATTATCTCTAAAAAAAAAGTTTTTCCCCCTAATTTTTTTAGATAGAAAATTGTATAGTATGATGAGAGAAAAAGTAGTTTGGGGGAACGTTAATGAGAAGAAAAACAGTAATCGATCGGCTTTATTTATTTTTTTGGTTTTTTCCTATCGTTTTGCTACCTTTTACATGGGTAAATGCTGTTGTACAAGGTGCGGAGATATTAGGCCTGATCCAAGGAAGCGGATTTGTGGTTTCTAGGAATTTTCCAGCTTTGATTGTTTTCTATTTAGTGATAAGTGTAGGTCTCTTATTACCAAAATCTCTGATCAATCACTACAATTGGCAGCTGCTTTACTTTTCTTGCTTATTAGTATTTACATCTATGTTTTCTTTGCTGCCTCGCTTGATTATCGGCCCTAATGGTTTGAGCGAGAGTGGATTGAAGGATTCAGCTTATTCCTCCATGTATTTCTTGACGATCAAACCATGGTTCTATTTAGTAATTGCCTCATTTATTCTTGCAACATTTTTTTACTTCTGGACAGAAATCAGGATAAAAAGTGAACGATCTGTATCTATAAAAAATAACTATTGATGGTGGATCATCAGTAAAAAAGCATATGAGCTGCGTAAAATGCATGTTTCTCATATGCTTTTTTTATTATTATGTAAAGAATGCGAAAAACGTTTACATGATTTTTACATAACTTAACTATATTTTTACAGCAACCATACGAGGGATTTACAGTCGACTGATAAACTTTAGTTGTAAATAAGAAAGGAGCAATAAAATGAAAAAAGTATTGTTTACTCTAGGTATGATGGGAATTCTTTTAGCCGGATGCGGCTCAGGATCAGGAAATACAGATGGCTCTGCCACACAAAATAATTCAAGTGACTCAAATGAACAAGTAAAAATCGTTGCGGTAGGTTCGACAGCATTACAGCCGTTAGTCGATGCAGCACAAGAAAGCTTTGTACAAGAAAATCCAAATTATCAAATCTCTGTACAAGGAGGAGGAAGCGGAACTGGTTTGAGCCAAGTCGAAGCTGGAGCAGTTACTATCGGAAACTCTGATGTATTTGCAGAAGAAAGAGACGGAGTTGATGCTTCAAAATTAGTGGATCATAAAGTAGCAGTGGTCGGGATGGCACCAATCGTCAATAAAGATACAGATGTCAAAGATATCACCAAACAGGAATTGATTGATATCTTTACAGGAAAAATCACTAACTGGAAGGAAGTTGGCGGGAAAGATCAAAAAATCAACGTCGTGAACCGTGCAAACGGCAGCGGTACCCGCGCGACATTCGAAAAATGGGGACTGGATGGTGCTACCCCTGTGCAGTCCCAAGAACAAGATTCATCAGGAACAGTTCGGCAGCTGGTAAGTCAAACACCAGGAGCAATCAGCTATTTAGCTTTCTCATATCTCGATGATTCCACACAAGCACTAAGTATCGACGGTGTAGAACCAAAAGAAGAGAATGTAGCAGATAACAGCTGGGGAATCTGGTCATATGAACATATGTACACGAACGGAAAACCTTCCCCTGAAGTCCAAAAATTCTTAGACTACATGATGACAGAAGAAATCCAAGAAGGACCTGTCAAAGAATTGGGCTATTTACCAATCACAATGATGGAAGTAGAACGTGATCACGAAGGAAATATCAAATAACTAGCAGATAAACATGCCACGGTAGTCGTTACTATTAAGGAAAAATCAACTATGTTTCCCCACATATACATTTTTCCTTTAATTGTGAAAAATAGTTCCTCATATTTTGCCGTTTTTTGAGCTAATACCGAGGGTCAGCTGATTGAACACCGTTTATTCGAAAAAAAGAGCTACGACATAGAACTGTCGTAGCTTTTTTTTGCTATATGACAGGAATGAAAGGTGTTTGCAAGCTTAATGTGAGGAACACTTTCCATATCTGTTCTATACTGGATAGGAGAAGTTTGGAAATATCCAGAAAACGAAATCAATCGAGGTAGCCACATGAAGAATAAATGGATAAATCGAAGTAAAAAAAAGAAAGTAACACAAAGATCATCAGATAAAGTCATCCGTCTTTTTCCATCGTATAAAGAAGGATTAACGGCAGATCAAGTCAAGGAACGAATAGAAAAAGGTGCAGCAAATAATTCAGTCGATCCCACATTCAAAACAAATCAGCAAATCGTATTGGAAAACATATTTACGTATTTCAATTTGATCTTTCTTATCTTAGCCATTTTGCTTTGTTTAGTAGAATCCTATAAGAACTTGACTTTTTTACCAGTTATCATAGCCAATACAGGAATCGCCATTTTTCAGGAAATTCGATCCAAAAAGATCTTGGACGAACTAAATGTTTTAAATACAGCAAAAGTCAATGTCATACGAGACGGGATAGAACAAACAATAGATATAGAAGACCTTGTAATAGATGACATTGTTATTTTAGAGACTGGACATCAAATTCCAGCAGATGCAGAGGTCGTGGAAGGGAAACTGCAAGTTAATGAGGCTTTATTGACAGGCGAAGCAGATGAAATAACCAAAGAAATAGGCGATCCATTAATGTCCGGCAGTTTCATTGTTTCCGGAAAAGCTTACGCCCGATTAGACAAAGTTGGAGCAGATTCGTATATTTCCCAGCTGACAGTCAAAGCCAAGACAATGGGAGAAGGAGAACAGTCGGAGATGATTGCTTCTCTTAATCAATTGATCAAATGGATTGGGATCATCATTATTCCTATCGGTATCCTGCTTTTTTCTCAAAGTTACTTTTTTAATGGAAACACGATCAAAGAAAGTGTCGTTGCAATGGAAGCAGCATTGATCGGTATGATACCTGAAGGACTGTACTTGCTGACGACGATTGCATTAGCATTAAGTGCGACTAAACTAGCAAAGCAAAGAGTTCTTTTACACAATATGAAAAGCATTGAGACATTGGCAAGGGTAAATGTCCTTTGTGTAGATAAAACAGGAACGATCACAGAAAATAAAATGTCTGTTCAAAAAGTGATCGTCTCTAAAAAACAAGAAATAATCAGTCAGTCAGATCAATTGGAAACATGCATTGCTGACTATGCAAAAGCGATGGCAGGAGACAATGCAACAATGGAAGCTGTTAAAGCATATTTTACAAAAACCACTGATCAATCCTATCACCATGTTATTCCTTTTTCTTCTGTCCAAAAATTCAGCAGTGTAGCGTTGGCAGACAAGGTGTATGTTTTAGGAGCGCCCGAAATGGTTTTGCGCGATCAATTGCCGGAATATGCGGAAGAGTTTGTTTCTTTCGCTGAAAAAGGCTATCGCGTGTTGGTCTTTGGTGTGTACGATGGGATTCTTGAAGAACCAGTATTGACAGAAGCAGTCACACCATTAGGCTATATTCTGATTGCTAATCCTATCAGAAAAGAAGCAAGAGCCACATTTGATTACTTCAAAAAACAGCAAGTAGCCATCAAAGTGATTTCTGGAGATAATCCGCTCACCGTATCCAATGTAGCTGTCCAAGCAGGGATTTCACATGCTGATCAGTACGTTGATGCATCTAAATTATCAGAAGAAGAATATGAAGCAGCTGTCGAAAAATATACAGTTTTTGGACGCGTCAAGCCAGAACAAAAGAAAATCTTCGTTCAATTGCTAAAGCGTAACAATACAGTAGCTATGACAGGTGATGGCGTGAATGATATTCTAGCCATGAAAGAAGCAGACTGCAGTATAGCGATGGCTTCCGGAAATGAAGCCGCCATGCAGGCCTCACAAGTGGTCTTACTTGATTCTGACTTTTCACGCATGCCAGAAGTTGTTGCAGAAGGACGGCGCGTTGTGAACAATATTGAGCGATCAGCCAGCTTGTTTTTAGTGAAGAATATTTTCTCCTTTTTGCTCTCACTGTTTTCAGTGATCTTTGCTCTGACCTATCCTTTAGAACCATCACAAATCACATTGATTAGTTTGTTTACTATCGGACTTCCATCTTTCTTGCTTGCTCTAGAAGAAAACAAAAAGCGAATCAGAGGGAAATTCATCATGAATGTGATGGAAAAAGCTGTGCCAGGTGGACTAACAGATATGATCGTAGTCGGTGCGTTGGTGATCTGCGGGGTGACTTTGAATCTAAATAAAACAGATGTTTCTACAGCATCTACCATGCTTTTGATTGCAGTAGGGTTCCTCGTTCTCTATAAAATCTGTTCACCGCTGAATAAATTCAGAAGTCAGATCATTCTTTTCTGTGCTAGCGGTAACTTTTTTTCGGTCATCTTTTTGCATAAGCTGTTTTCAATCACCGGTATCTCAGCTGTATCACTTTTGCTGTTGAGCATTCTATTTTTCTCGGCAGATTCGATTTTTAGGCATTTGACCACATTGGTAGAATATTTGTTTGAACGTAAAAATGAAAAAGAGCAAAAGCCGTTTAGTCGCGTAGTTAAAAAATTTCTATCGATATTTAAACGAGAAAATTGACGAAAAGTATCTCAAAAAAGAGTAAAAAAGAACAACCACTCGTGTATCTTTCGAAGCAGGATGAGTCATCCAACTTTAAAACGCACGAGCAGTTGCTCTTTTTTACATTTTCGGAATGGTAACGGTGAAAGTCGAACCTGTTCCAAGATGACTGTCTACAGTAATCGTACCATGAAGGAGTTGCACGTAGTCTTTTACAATCGCTAACCCTAATCCGGTCCCGCCTGAATGTCGGCTTCGCGCCTTGTCTACGCGGTAAAAACGCTCAAAGATCCGTTCCTGATCCTCAATGTCGATACCTATACCAAAGTCTTGGACAGAAAACGATAGATCATCTGTTGCCTGATAGCGGATAATAATCTCGCTGTCGCTTTTTGAATATTGGACAGCATTTTCAATCAGATTTTTGATAATTGGATAAAGGATATCTGTTTTAGTAGTAAATGGTTCGTTCTTTCCAATCAATCGAATCGTCAACCGTTTCTTTTCGATGATTGGCTGATAATTTTGAACGATTTGCTGGAAATAAGGTTCTGTATAAATTGTCTGGATCTCGTAAGAATTCTCGCCATCTTTTGACAGCTGGATGATTTCCCGAATCAGTTTATCTAACCGGATCGCATCTTTTTGCATGATCTCAAGAAAAGAAGTCAGAGTTTGCGGGTCATCTTTTGCACCATCCAGTAAAGTCTCGGTAAAACCAATCAGTGAAGTCACAGGAGTTTTTAATTCGTGAGAGACGTTGCCAACGAAATCCTTTTGTAGCTTTTCTAAACGTCGCACTTTCGTTAAGTCATACGCCACCCCTAGAATCTGTCCGGTACCTTCTGAATTAGTAAAGTAGCGCAAACTCAAGTCTAATGTCTGCCGACCTTCTGTAAGGGTGATCTCCTGATGGATCAGCGGATGCTCAGGAGTCACTTGATGAATCAGCTGAATGAGTTTTGGCTCTTGAATGACTTCTGTGTACCGCTGTTCAGGTTGATAGCTTACCACGTTTAAATGTAGCTGCATCTTTGGATTAAGCAGTAGTAAACGAGAATCAGCATCATCAATCAGGAATACGCCAATCATCAGTTCGTTCAGTAACGTATATAATTGCTCTTCTGTGGTAGTATACGCCCGATACATCTTACTCATTTGTTCGCTCAACGCATTGATCGTCTGATACAATTCTTCCCATTGATCGGGTGTTTGCATGATTACTTCCGCCTGATTAGGATTTTGCACCATTTTTTTTAGTACGGGCAGCACGGTTTTCAATGGCTGGTTTTTTTGATAGATCAGATAATAGATCATTCCTGCAAGAACAAGGAAGAAAGACAGAAAGAAGAAAAAGACCCAACGGCGAAAACTCTCAGTTCTCGGTAAAAAACCGCTTGTCGGTTCTGCGATACGTAAAATGGCTTCTAACTGGCCACTTTTTTTGACTGGTAATGCGACATATAAAAGATCCTCATTCAAAGTAGTACTTTTGCGCAAAGCGCTACCTAGGTTCCCACCATTCAATACGGCTTTGATTTCGGGACGGGAGTTTCGCTGTTCATTCAATGTTTCATTGTTTGTGTCAAATAAGATCTTTCCAGTAGCATCCATTAAAGTAATCCGTTCGTTCGACTGATGGACGAATTCTTCCAAAGCAGTTTTGTTTTGCGCTGCTTGGAGGTTTTCGACATCTAATTGCCAGATCAGCAGTTGTACTTTTTTTGTCAGGTAGCTTTCTTGCTGTTCCACGATCTGCTGTTGAAAATAATGGGAAATCAATTGCCAGCCACCAAAAAACAAACTAACTAAAAGAATAAGAAAGAAGAGACGTTCATAAATTTTTTTCCATTTCATCGTTTTGGTTCCTGAAACTTATAGCCAAATCCTCTAATAGTCACCAAGTACTTTGGATGTTTTGGATCTCGCTCGATTTTTTCTCGCAAATGACTAACGTGTACATCTACGATTCGGCTTTGTCCTGCGAAGTCAAAATTCCAAATGCGGTCTAGCAATGTGTCTCGGTCGATCACACGGTCTTTTCGTTTCATGAAATAAACAAGTAATTCAAATTCTTTCGGTGTTAGTTCAATCAGATGGTCGTCTACGGTCACTTGATAATTGGTCAAATCAGCAGTGATTTGTCCAATCGATAGATATTCAGGCTCAGCTTCATCTTTTGATTGCTTACGAGGTTCAATCCGTCTGAATATTGCTTTCATACGGGCTAATACTTCGCGAGGACTAAATGGTTTGGTCAAATAGTCGTCAGCACCTATTTCTAGGCCAATGATCCGATCCACTTGGTCATCTTTAGCCGTCAGCATCAAAATCGGTGTTTCATTTTTTTCTTGACGCAGCCGCTGAGTGATCTCCATGCCATCCATCGTTGGAAGCATCACATCTAAAATGATGAAATCAAATGATTGTTCTAATGCTAATTCTAATCCTTCGCCTCCATCTGTGGCACTGGTTACCTTGTAGCCTTCTTTTTCCAAATTGAACGTCAAGAGCGTTACAATAGAAGGTTCATCATCAACAACTAGTATTTTTTTCATTCAAATCTCCTTTAAATAGGTTTCATTCTGTTTATATTTTAGCATAGAATCAGTACAAAGGGCTATTTTACAAAAGAAATAAATGGTATAATAGGAAGGCACTTTGCTGAATAGAAAGGAAGAGCAGTCAATGATTGGAATCAGTGCATGTTTAGGCGGTCTGGCCTGTCGCTATGATGGACAGAAAAAAGAAGTACCAGAATTGATGGAACTAGTTGAAACTGGAGAAGCTGTCATGGTCTGTCCAGAAGTGATCGGCGGATTACCAATTCCTAGAGATCCCGCTGAAATCATTGGTGGAAATGGATTCGATGTGTGGAAAGATCAAGCAAAAGTATGGACGACAAGCGGCGAAGATGTAACGGAAGCGTACAAAAATGGCGCGATCAAAGCCTATCAAAAATTGCAGGAAAAACACATTGATCTAGTCATCATGAAGGAAAAAAGCCCTTCATGCGGAACCCATTCGATTTATGACGGGAGTTTTTCCGGAATAAAAAAAAATGGTGCCGGAGTGGCTACTGCTTATTTTATTCAGCAAAAAATGACTGTGCTCTCTGATGAAGAATGGCTGAAAACTAGAGGTGAGCAGAATGGAAATCGAAAAGACCAATCGAATGAACGCGCTCTTTGAATTTTATTCGACCTTATTGACAGAAAAACAAATGAACTACATGGAATTATATTATGCAGATGATTTTTCATTAGGTGAGATCGCGGAAGAATACGAAGTAAGCCGACAAGCAGTATATGACAATATCAAGCGGACAAGCAAGATCTTGGAGGATTATGAAAAAAAACTCCATCTTTTTTCTAATTATATTGTTCGAGAACAGGTATTGGAAAATATGACTGCATATATTACAGATAAGTACCCGGAAGATAAAAAACTACTTGAATATGTACAGCAAATTCAAGCAATCGAAGAATAAATAAAAGGAATGAAGAAAATATGGCATTTGAAAGCTTAACTGAACGTCTCCAGCAGGCGATGGGAAAAATAAGAAAAAAAGGAAAAGTATCAGAAGCTGACGTAAAAGAAATGATGCGGGAAATCCGCCTTGCCTTACTAGAAGCCGATGTTAACTTGCAAGTAGTCAAAAATTTTACTAAGCGCGTACGCGAACGTGCGGTAGGGGCAGAAGTGCTGGAAAGTTTATCACCTGCACAACAAATCGTAAAAATCGTTGATGAAGAATTGACGATCACACTTGGTTCTGAAACAGCAGAGTTAAATAAATCACCAAAAATACCAACTGTTATCATGATGGCTGGTCTTCAAGGGGCAGGTAAAACGACCTTTACTGGTAAATTAGCCAATTATTTAAAGAAAAATGAAAATGCTCGTCCGCTCCTAATCGCAGGGGACGTATATCGACCAGCTGCGATCGACCAATTGAAAGTATTAGGTCAACAGCTAGACGTTCCTGTATTTGATATGGGAACTGAAGTCAGCCCGGTAGAGATCGTCCGTCAAGGGATGGAGTTAGCAAAAGAAAAGAAAAACGACTATGTATTGATCGATACGGCAGGACGTCTGCATATCGATGAAACATTGATGGATGAGTTGAAACAAATCAAAGAATTGACGCAACCAAATGAGATTTTGCTTGTTGTCGATGCCATGACTGGTCAAGATGCCGTCAACGTAGCTGATAGCTTCAACCAGCAATTAGGTATTACAGGGGTCGTCATCACTAAACTTGATGGGGATACTCGAGGCGGGGCAGCACTATCGATCCGCTCAGTGACAGGCGCACCAATCAAATTCATCGGTTCTGGTGAAAAATTGACTGACTTAGAAGTATTCCACCCAGATCGTATGGCTAGCCGTATCCTTGGTATGGGGGATATGCTGACATTGATTGAAAAAGCGCAGCAAGACTATGACGAGAAAAAAGCGGAAGAACTTGCACAGAAAATGCGGGAAAATTCATTCGATTTCAATGACTTTATTGAACAGCTTGATCAAGTGATGGGTATGGGCCCACTGGAAGATCTAATCAAAATGATCCCAGGAATGAATCAAGTCCCTGGAATCGAAAACGTCAAGGTAGATCCAAAAGATGTTGAACGCAAAAAAGCGATGGTTTATTCTATGACGCCAGCAGAAAGAGCAAATCCTGATCTGTTGAACCCAAGCCGTCGTCGCCGAATTGCTGCCGGTTCTGGAAACAGTGTTGTTGAAGTGAATCGAATGATCAAACAATTCAAGGAATCAAGAAAAATGATGCAGCAAATGTCCAAAGGGGATATGAACATCCCAGGTATGGACCAAATGTTTGGTTCAGGCGTCAAAGGAAAACTAGGCAAAATGGCGATGAATCGAATGATCAAGAAAAATAAGAAGAAAAAGAAAAAACGGAAATAAGATGAAAAAAACAGCTTCGGTACAGACTGAAAATGTCTACTGCCGGAGCTTTTCTATCAGCAATTTTTATTCTTTACTAATACAATTACTCTAAACGAAGTGGTGGCACAGATGAGATGTCCGTGGAGTGAACAAACAGAAAGTATGCGGCAATATCATGATACTGTCTGGGGTGTTCCTGAATATGATGACCAAAAGCTGTTCCGAAAATTGATGCTTGATATTAATCAAGCCGGATTGAGCTGGCAGACGATTTTAAATAAAAGTGAAGCATTCGATGAAGCATATGATCGATTCGATATCAAAAAAGTCGCAAATTATGGAGAAACAAAAATCAGTGAACTAATGGAAAACAAAGGAATTATTCGTAACCGAAGAAAAATCGAAGCAGCCGTCCAAAACGCCAAAGCAGTCTTGAAAATTCAAGAAGAAATCGGCAGTTTTTCAGAGTATCTTTGGTCGTTTTCTAATGGAAAAATCGTTGATTCTTCTTATCATTCACAAGAAGAAGTCCCAACAACAAGTCCTCTTTCAGATGAATTAGCAAAAGATCTAAAGAAAAGAGGATTTAAATTTATCGGAAGCACAACAATCTATGCTTTTTTAGAAGCTGTCGGGATCATCAATGATCACCTTGACAGTTGTTTCCGCAAAGAAGAGGTCGTACGTATCGGCAGAAAGGGCGAATAAAGCATGCGAAAAATCATATTTTATGGTGCTATAAGTTTAGATGGCTATTTGGCAACGAAAACGGATGATCTTCAATGGCTTTTTGACACTCCAACAGGTAAGCAAACCACTTATGAAGCTTTTTATGAAACAATCGATACGACCATCATGGGCAGAAAAACTTATCAGGAAGCAAAAAAACATTTGGAGACCGAAGCAATTTATCCAGAGAAAAAGAATTTCGTTTTTTCCACCCACGCACAATTACAATTGCCAGATGCTGAGGTCGTAAACGAAGATCCTGTTGCTTTTCTAAAAAATCTACAAATGACAGAAGGAAAAGATATCTGGGTTGTGGGTGGCGGTCGATTGATCAAACCGCTATTGGAACATCAAATGATTGATGAATGGTATATCCAGATTACCCCTGTATTATTAGGGGACGGGATTCCTTTATTCCAAAAAGGAACATATGAAGCGCGTTTTGAAATGCTAGACACGACACGATTCGGTGAATTTATCGAATTGCATTATGTACGAAAGTAGAAGTAAATAAAATAAAAAAGGCAACTATATGCAGAAATGTCCTGTACATAGTTGCCTTTTTTATTACCGTTATGCTTTTTACTCTGTTAATTTGTTAGAAAAATCTAGATACGCATCTAAAATCGTTTGGAAGAAACTTAATGTTCCTTCAACGATATTACCATTTTCATCAATTAGATTCGCAACGTTTCCGATATATGCTTCCGGTTGCTGCAAGGTTGGCACATTCAAAAAGACAAGTGATTGGCGTAGATGGTGGTTTGCGCCAAAGCCGCCGATCCCACCTGGTGATGCAGTAACGACTAAACCTGGTTTATGATCCCAAACACTGTGTCCATAAGGTCTTGAGCCTACATCTAAAGCATTTTTCAATACTGCTGGCACAGAACGGTTGTATTCAGGAGTAACGAAAACGACACCGTCTAGTCCCCTCACTTCCTCACGAAAACGAGTCCATTCAGCAGGAGCCTGTTCTGGAGTTTCGAGATCCTCATTGTAAAATGGCAGATCATCGATTTTTACAAATACACTTTCGTACCCTTCAGGAAGCAATTTCGCAAAAGCTTCTGCTACTTTTTTGTTGTAAGAATCTTTTCTTAAACTACCAATAAAAAATCCAATTTTTTTTGTCATACGATTTTTCCTCCTTCAAACTATCTATAATAATCTTACAAAAAATAAGTAACTGGAGCAAATAAAAACACTTACTGACAAAAGCTACATAGAAGATAGATTACTTATTTTTAACAAAAAAGAAGTCTAAAATCTTCTATTTCCTAAAAAAAATCGAATTTAATCAAGCTGTAAAGAAAAAAAGCTTTACAGGGTAAAAAAAAACTGTTACACTACATCTTGTGAATAAAACAATGGAGGTGGAAATAAATAATGGCAGTTAAAATCCGTTTAAAACGTATGGGTTCTAAAAAGAGTCCGTTTTACCGTATCGTCGTAGCTGATTCACGTTCTCCTCGTGATGGACGTTTCATCGAAACTGTAGGTACTTACAATCCTTTGAAAGACCCTGCAGAAGTAGTTTTAAAAGAAGACTTAGTTCTTGACTGGTTATCAAAAGGTGCACAACCTTCTGACACTGTACGTAACATCCTTTCAAAAGAAGGCGTTATGCAAAAACACCACGAAGCTAAATTCTCAAAGAAATAAGGTGACCGGATATGAAAGATTTAAGCGACTTAGTCTTAACAATCGTTCGTCCGCTAGTCACTTATCCTGATCAAGTCAAGTTAGACGTCGTAGAGTCGAAAGACTTTTACGAGTACAATCTAACAGTGGCTCCTGAAGATATTGGCCGTATCATTGGAAAACAAGGGCGTGTTGCTAAAGCAATCCGCACAATCATTTACGGTGTTCGGATCAATGCACCGAAAAAAGTGCGTTTGAATATCATCGATGATAAGGAAAAGTAAATAAACGTGCTGTACTCGAATTTTCGAGTGCAGCTTTTTTGTTTTTTTTATTAATTGAAGAAATAATTATTTGGCAAAACAAGCAAGAAAGCGTATCCTTATAGGAGGAGGGAGTGAACAGCCAATGAGAAAGAAAATGTTATTTATTCCATTTGCTCTATTGTTAAGCGCTTGTAGTTCGGTTACTCAAGAATCAGACAATACACATCTATCAAGCAGTATATCTGAAACTGTTACCAGTCCAGAAAAAAGTAGTACCAAAACGGCTTCCACCACTGAACAAACAATGGCTACCTCAAATAATGAGAAAAAGACTGCTTTAGACCAGTTGAAAGAACAACAGCCAAATGTTCCCATGCCTCTAGATGTACCAGTCTCTTCAGGCTATCTCAATATCGCAGCGACACATACAAAGCAAGGTTATTCTATTTTATATTACAGAACAGATCGTCCCCTCGGGTTGAATGCTGACGAATTGAATCAAGAAACGCCTATTGCAACCTATCTATATCAATATGGGTTTGCTTCTAGTCAAGAAACAATCCAAGTTTTGCAGCCCTTTGAGATCGACACAAAGGGTCAGCAAGTGGACTTAGGTTCTCGAATCACAGGGTATCAGCAAGGTGCAGCAGGTTCAAGTTTTCTTGAATGGCAAGAAGGAAACTGGCGTATTCGAATCCGTGGGAATAATATAAAAGGCCAAGATCCCTTACTATTAGCTAAAGAAATCGTAGCTTATTTGGAAGAAAACAGTCTACCAGCACCTGAACAATTTGGTAAAATTACTGTTGATATGGGTGATACGACGAATCGAGCCGTAGAAGTAAGCTGGCAAGAACCGAAAAATGCCTATACGATCACTCATCAAGATCCTATGTCTGCGTTGAAGATGGCAGTTTCTATGAAGAGGTTGTGAAATCAGCGCGCTGATCTGAGCCCATCATTTAACTCCAAGTCACAGGAAGTAATCAAAAATAGCACGCCGCATTTTTGCATAATTTTGGCTTAATACCTTAAAAGAAAACTAGAATTGCCTCTTCACACATGCTAAAATAAAACAGACAAAAAAGAAATGGGGATATAAGTTGACTGAATACTTGAATGTAGGAAAAATCGTAAACACACAAGGTATCAAAGGCGAAGTCCGTGTTATCTCAACAACGGATTTCCCAGAAGAACGTTACAAAAAAGGAACGGTGCTAACACTATTCCAAGACGGAAAAGCACCTGTGGAATTAACAGTCAAAAGTCATCGCAAACATAAAAATTTTGACTTATTGAGTTTTGAAGGACATCCTTCTATCAATGATGTGGAAAAATATCGGGATGGCATATTAAAAGTGTCAAAAGACAACTCTGTAGATCTAGCTGAAAATGAATTCTATTACCATGAGATCATCGGTCTGCATGTATTAGAAGATGGAACTGAGTTAGGTAAAATAAAAGAAATCTTGTCACCAGGTGCCAATGATGTTTGGGTCGTTCAACGTCCGAAAAAAGCTGATATATTGCTTCCATATATCGCTTCTGTCGTCAAAGAAGTCGATTTAGAAGCTGGAGTGGTCCGTGTAGAAATTCCAGAAGGACTGATTGACGATGAAGATTGATGTATTGACTTTATTTCCAAGAATGTTTGAAGGTCCTATGGGGGAATCCATCATCGGTAAGGCTGTAGATAAAGGATTATTAGATATCAATATCTCTAACTTCCGCGATTATTCAGATAACAAACATCAGACAGTAGATGATTATCCATACGGCGGTGGAGCAGGCATGCTGCTCAAAGTCCAGCCCATCTATGATAACATCCAAGCCATTGAAAAAGCTGCACCGGATGTCAAAAAAAGAGTAATTCTTCTTGACCCAGCTGGTAAACGATTCGATCAGAAAATGGCAGAAGAATTTTCACAAGAAGAACACTTAGTATTCATTTGTGGTCATTATGAGGGATATGATGAACGTATCCGCACATTAGTGACAGATGAAGTTTCCTTAGGAGATTATGTCCTTACTGGGGGAGAATTAGGTGCGATGGTCATGATCGATGCAACAGTTCGGCTTTTGCCAGATGTGTTAGGGAATCAGACTTCAGCTCAAACGGATTCTTATTCAACCGGTTTATTGGAACATCCCCAATATACTCGCCCGGCAGAATATAAAGGGATGAAAGTACCAGAAGTATTAACAAATGGAAATCATAAATTGATTGAAGAATGGCAATTAAAAGAATCACTAAGAAGGACCTATCAACGTCGGCCTGATCTTTTGGAAACACTTGAATGGACACCTCAAATGACGAAATTTTTAGAAGAAATCAAGAAAGAAGAACAAGAAAAAACAGCAGATGAAGCCAAGTGACTTTTTCTAAAATCTTCTTTACAGTAGGTTGATAATATGTTAGTATTTTATGGTGAGTGCAAAAGCACTTAACTATTACGATATTCCGCTGTGAGAAAAGCTCATAAGAATATTTGGAATAAGGAGAAGAAAACCATGAATTCATTAATCGAAGAATTAACAAAAGAACAATTACGTTCTGACATCCCAGCGTTCCGCCCTGGTGACACTGTGCGTGTTCACGCAAAAGTTGTTGAAGGTACTCGTGAACGTATCCAGTTATTTGAAGGTGTTGTTATCAAACGCCGCGGTGCTGGAATCAGCGAAACTTATACAGTACGTAAAGTTTCTAACGGAGTGGGCGTTGAACGTACATTCCCATTGCATACACCACGTGTTGCAAAAATCGAAGTAGTTCGCTACGGTAAAGTACGTCGTGCAAAATTGTACTACCTACGTGCATTACACGGAAAAGCTGCTCGTATCAAAGAAATCCGTCGTTAATCATTGTTATCAGACTGAGAAAGAACCCTTGGTATTCAAGGGTTCTTTTTTCTTAGCATGTAATTTGAACACCCTGATCCAGTTTTTTTCTTTAATTATTGGTAGGGGAGAATAATGGATTAGAATAAATCTACCTATAAGTAGTAGTAAAAAAAAGAGCACTATGATAATATCTTTCTTAAGAGTAACCGCTTTAATAAAAAATCCAGAATATTCTAACATAAATGGAGTATTCTTAGAATCAAAAGGAGAAAGAAGATGGTTTATACTTATACGGAGCAAGAAAAAATGAAAGTTTGAGACACATTCATGAATGATGGAAAAGTAAAACAAGTACCAAGTTCAACAAAAAAGAAAAACATCCTATTGAAAGAAGTCTTGAAACGCTTTGACCATGGAGTGACTTATACAGAAACAGAGGTTAATTCGATACTGCTGAACGTATTTTCTAGTGGCGATTATGTCGAACAAAGACGTTATCTAATCACATTTGGCTTTTTCAAAAGAAGTTCAGACGGTCGGGCATATCAGATGATGGGAATTGAAAATTAGAAGTTTTAATTTATACTCATTGAAAAAAGTTCAAGTATGCGATATTGGTTCTACACCGCATACTTGAACTTTTTTTGTCATCTGTATCTATAATACAAAGCCAAGAACGTTATTCAAAATATGGATAGCTATGATAAAAGCTAATGAGCGATTCGCAGTTAAATAAGCAATCGTCAGTAAAATCGTTCCAGGAGCGTACATGAAAAAATCAATTGGATGCGTTACATGAATAAAGATAATTCTCTTTTATTTGTACGAATAAATACCAAAACGTACCTCCTAAAATTAGATTCAAAGAAGATAGCAAAGAGGAAAAAGATAGTTCTGCAGCAGCTATAGCGGCATGTGGATTGCTAGAACTTTCCAAACAACTGCCTGTTTCAGATCCTCGTCATTTCGATTACGAAGAGATAGCAATCAAAATCTTGGAAGAATTACAGAAAAACTATACAACGAAACGAGTTAACGGATCAAACGGTCTGCTTCTCCATGCCGTTTATGATAAAAACAGCTTAAAAGGTGTAGATGAATGTGTGATCTGGGGCGATTACTTTTATGTAGAAGGAATCACTCGTCTAGCTAAAACATGGTACTGTTACTGGTGATGTATAAGAGAAGAGGAGGATTCATATAATGAAGCGATGGAAAAAAATGATGATTGGATCAATAGTTTTAGGAATGTCACTCGTATTTGGTGCTTGTGGTAATCAAGAAGACAGTAGTGAAGAATCAGCAAATGAAATTACCGTTTCGACATGGAATTATGAAACAACACCTGAATTCAAAGCGCTCTTTGAAGCATTCGAAAAGAAAACGGGAATCAAAGTGAAAGCAGTAGATATTGCTTCAGATGATTATGATACGAAACTCACCACGATGCTTTCTTCTGTAGACACGACAGATGTATTGACGATGAAAAATCTTTTGTCGTATTCAAATTATGCTTTACGAGATCAGTTAGTCGATCAAACAGAACGAATTAGAGAATTAGACACTGATGCTGCTGAAGAAACATATGAAATGTATGATATCGATGGAAAAACATATGCATTGCCATATCGAACGGACTTTTGGGTACTATATTACAATAAGAAAATGTTTGATGATGCAGGAATCGAATATCCAAAAAATCTAACTTGGGACGAATATGAAGATTTAGCAAAAAAACTTAGTAAAAATGACGGACAAGTTTACGGAGCATATCAACATATCTGGCGTTCGACAATCCAAGCTATTGCAGCTGCTCAAAACGAGGCGAATCTTGTTGAACCAGATTATCAATATATGACTGATTATTATGATCGAGCATTGAGGATGCAAAAAGAAGGCGCGCAGATGGATTTTGGCACGGCTAAATCAACGAAAGTAACCTATCAGTCTCAATTTGAAGAACAAAAAGCAGCAATGATGTACATGGGAACTTGGTATATGGCTGGCATACTCGCAAACAAAGAAGCAAGTAAGACAGAAGTAGAATGGGGAATTACAGCTATTCCTCAGAAGAAAAAAGGAGAATCGGTCACGACGTTTGGCTCACCAACAGCATTTGCTGTCAATAAAAACTCAAAGAAACAAAAAGCGGCGCAAGAATTTATTGAATTTGCAGCCAGTGAAGAAGGAGCAAAAGTATTAGCAGGAGTAGGAGTAGTTCCTTCATATCGTACGGATGAGATTGATCAGCTTTATTTTAATCTCGCTGGAATGCCAACGGATGAAATTTCTAAAAAAGCTTTTTCTCCTGATGAAATCAAACTTGAATTTCCGATTGATACGTATGGGCCTGCAATCGATAAGATTTTACAAGAAGAATATGACTTAGTTTTGGTTGGAGATGAAACGCCGGAAAAAGGAACGGTAAATATGGAGAAACGTGTAGCTGCGGAAAAAGAATAATCATGAAAGGAGAGAAGCCAAGAGATCAAACACTCTTGGTTTCGTCATCGAAATGGAGAATAGTATAAATAAGAAAGCTACAAATCATTTGCGTAGAAAACGAACGTGGATCGCTTATTCGTTTATCGCCCCGAATTTCATTGGTTTTTTCGTTTTTACATTAATACCAATCCTGTTTTCGCTTGTACTAGCATTTATGAAATGGGATTCTTTTTCAATGCCAGAATTTGCTGGACTAGATAACTTTCGTAAAATGGCCAACGATGAGACATTTTGGATTTCTTTGAAAAATACTTTTTTATATACCGCTGCTGTAGTGCCTGGCACACTTGTTTGTTCGTTAGGGCTAGCTTTACTACTAAATCAGAAAATTAGAGGGATGAAGCTTTTTCGTACGATATTTTTCTTTCCGTATGTTACTTCCTTAGTAGCAATTGCTGTTGTTTGGAATATGTTGTTTCATCCAACAGTGGGACCTATTAATATCTTTTTAAGACGATTTATTGAACATCCTCCAGGTTGGACTTCAAGTTCAAATTGGGCGCTTTGGGCAATTGTAATTGTCAGTATTTGGCGAGGGATGGGTTATTACATGATTCTATACCTTGCAGGACTACAAAGTATCCAAAAAGAACTATATGAAGCGTCTTCGCTAGATGGAGCAAACCGTTGGAAACAATTTTTGAATGTGACATTACCTTCGTTGAGACCAACAACCTTCTTTGTAACGATCATGCTTGTCATCAATTGTTTCAAGGTGTTTGACCTTGTGCAAGTGATGACGGATGGCGGCCCTGGTCGAGCGACAAATGTGCTGGTTTACCAAATCTACAATGAAGCATTCAAAAAATTTGATTTTGGTTATGCTTCAGCTATTTCACTTGTTTTGTTCGTAATTGTTTTGGGCGTTACGGTTGTTCAATTTTCTTGGAATAAGCGTCGTACTTAGGAGGTGTGATATGGAAGAGAGTGTTCGAAATGAAAGAAAAAAAGCAAAAATTCGTTCAAAAAACATGCCCTTTATTCAATGGTTGGGTATGATTCTGCTGATTGTATTAGCTTTATTGACGATCATTCCTTTTTTATGGATGGTTTCTGCTTCATTCAAAGCAAATAATGAAGTGTTAACGATTCCGATTCAATGGATCCCTAAAACTTGGCATTTAGAGAATTATCTGGTTATTTGGTCTCGTATTCCTTTAGTGACATTTTTTAAGAATACAGCTTTTTTAAGCGTTGTGATCACGTTGATTCAGTTGTTTACTTCTAGTTTTGCTGTTTACGGGTTTTCTGAACTAAATTTTAAAGGGCGCGATATTTTATTTTTAGCATATATCGGCACGATTGCTGTCCCTTGGCAGTCTTATATGATCCCGCAGTTCATTATGATGAGAAAAGTGGGTTTAACAGATACGTTGTGGTCGTTGGTGCTATTACAAGCGTTCAATGCTTTTGGTGTGTTCTTGTTGAAGCAATATTACAGTAGTATCCCAGATTCTTTATGTGAGAGTGCGCGGATCGATGGCTTATCAGAGTGGGAAATCTATCGCAAGATCATTTTACCTCTTACAAAACCGGCGATTGCCAGTTTGACGATCATCACATTCGTTAATACATGGAACGATTATATGGGGCCATTCATTTATTTGTCTTCTACGGAAAATAAAACAATCCAGTTAGGGTTGAAAATGTTTATTGGGCTATTTGATGCAGAGTACGCATTAATCATGGCTGCCTCAGTTGTTTCTGTTCTTCCTGTTGCTTTTATATTTTTAGCGATGCAAAAATATTTTGTAGAAGGGATCGCTTCATCAGGAATGAAGGAATAGGAGGTGATTATGAAAGAGCAGCGTTTTGACAAAAATGTTTATATGGAATTCTTTTATTGGTTGTATCAATCATTGGCAAGTAGCCTTTGTTTTTGGTGTGTCAATATCTTGTATATAGCAGCTGCGTTCCTTTTGTCGATAGATGGAAGGAATGTCTTTTCCTTTATTTTTTCTTTACTTTTTATTGGTCCAGGTTGCATCGTGATGATAGGTATGACAGAAGAATTAGCAAAAGAAAAAAGTTTTTCACCAGTACGTTTGTTCATAAAGACGTTTCGCCAATTTTGGCTAAAGGGATTTTTTTATTGGCTATTTGCTTGGATAGTTAGTGTGATAATGATTTTTGATTGTTTCTTTTTTATACGTTTTTCTTATGGAAAATGGTTGATTCCGTTGTTTGTTTTACTTGCTTGTTTATCAGTTTCCTTTAGCATCAACTGCTGGTATTTTCAGGTGAGAAATCCAGCGTCGAAACCAAATCAAGTTCTACGGATAGCGTTCTACTATACGTTGAAAAAATGGTATGTGAGTTTACTAGATTTTTTACTATTGACAAGTTTGTTTCTCTTCTTTTTCGTAAAGCCCCAATGGTGTATTCTACTAGGTCCTTCTATCGTATTTGGTTTGATTTACTTCAACAATCGTAAATTGATGAGAACTATGGATCTGTAGACTTTATAAATTGAAACTTTCAATTAAGAATGACAGTTTTTTATGTAAAAACTGTCATTCTTTTTCATTTTTTGAAACATATGGCTAAACAAATGAAATAAAACATGCTATACTTTTGAATGAAACAGGTTTAGAAACTGTATCACTTATTTGTGATTATTTCTAACTAATAATTAAAAATAAAGCATAAAAAGGACGATGTTCAATGGCTAAAAAAATGAAACAAGGTTCGAAATCTGTAGTAGAAAGTTTGATTAATCATCATGTTGATTATGTATTCGGTATACCAGGTGCAAAAATCGATGGTGTATTTAATGAATTAGAGGATCAAGGTCCTGAATTAATCGTGACTCGTCACGAACAAAATGCTGCATTTATGGCACAAGCAATCGGACGTATTACAGGAGAGCCAGGAGTAGTTATCGCAACAAGTGGTCCTGGTGCTAGTAACTTAGCTACAGGTTTGGTAACAGCGACAGCAGAAGGTGACCCAGTTTTAGCAATTGCCGGACAAGTAAAACGAAGCGATCTATTGAAGTTGACCCATCAAAGCATGGATAATGCAGCACTGTTCCAGCCAATCACAAAATACAGTGCAGAAATCCAAGATCCAGAAACAATTTCAGAAGTGATTGCCAATGCTTATCGTATGGCTAAGAGTTCAAAAAAAGGCGCGAGCTTTATCAGTATCCCGCAAGATGTAGTGGATGCACCTGTCCAAGGTAATGTCATCAAGCCATTGAGCGATCCTAAATTAGGTTCTGCTTCTGCAGATGATATCCGTTACCTAGCTGAACGCATTAGAGAAGCAAAACTACCGGTACTATTAGTAGGTATGCGAGGATCAAGTGAAAAAGAAACGTTAGCCATCAGGCAATTAGTTGAAAAGACAGCATTGCCTGTTGTAGAGACATTCCAAGCAGCTGGAGTGATCTCACGTGAATTAGAAGCGCATTTCTTTGGTCGTGTGGGTTTATTTAGAAACCAACCAGGAGATATGCTTTTGAAACGAAGTGATCTAGTTATTGCAATTGGCTATGATCCAATCGAATATGAAGCAAGAAACTGGAATGCGGAAAAAGATGCGCGGATCATTGTGATCGATGAAGCGCCAGCTGAAATCGATCCTTTTATGCAGCCTGAAAGAGAATTGATCGGTGATATCTCAGCCACTCTTGATTTATTGACAGGTTCATTAGAGCCTCAACAAGTGTCAGAAGATGCAAAAGAATATTTAGCATCTCTTCAAGCAAAATTAACGGAGCGGGACATTGTTCAATCAAAAGGAGAAGCAGGTATCTTGCATCCTTTAGAAGTTATTAACACGCTTCAGTCAAAAGTAACAGATGATATGACTGTTACCGTAGATGTAGGTAGTCATTATATTTGGATGGCACGCCACTTTAGAAGTTATGAACCTCGTCATTTGTTATTCAGTAATGGTATGCAAACGCTTGGTGTTGCATTGCCATGGGCGATTTCTGCTGCATTGGTGCGTCCAAATACACAAATCGTATCAGTTTCCGGCGATGGGGGATTTTTATTCTCTGCCCAGGATTTAGAAACGGCGGTACGTAAAAAATTGAATATCGTTCATTTGATTTGGAATGATGGACACTACAATATGGTAGAGTTCCAAGAAAAAATGAAATATCAGCGGGCGTCAGGTGTAGACTTTGGTCCAGTTGATTTTGTGAAATATGCAGAAGCTTTTGGCGCTAAAGGAATCCGAGCTACAAGTGTAGAGGAATTAGAAAAAGCTTTAGAAGAAGGATTTGCGACAGAAGGACCCGTAATTATTGATATTCCGATTGATTACCGTGATAATGAGAAATTGGGAGAAACAATCTTACCAGATCAATTCTATTAAGGAAGTGTCGACATGACTGAAAAAATCTTATACCAGCACGGGACATTAGGAGCTTTGATGGCCGGCTTGATGGATGGAACAGAAACGATTGCTCATATATTAGAAAAAGGAACTCTGGGATTGGGAACATTGCATGGGCTTGATGGTGAAGTCATCTTTTTAGATGGCGTAGCTTATCAAGGAAGATCAGATGGCTCAGTTGCCCAATTAGATGGAAGTGAACTTACCCCCTATGCAGCAATTACAGATTTTACGCCAGATACTAGTTTTTCTGTCTCAAAAACTGCAGATGGAGAACAATTGAAAAAAGACATATTAGTAAGAGAAGCCGGGGAAAACCTATTTTTGGCAGTGAAGATAACTGGATTATTCAAAAATATGCACATCCGTATCATGCCGAAGCAAGAAAAACCTTACAGAAGACTAGCAAAAATTTCAGAGTCTCAACCAGAATTCCAACAAAGCAATGTCCAAGGAACATTAGTCGGGTTCTTTACGCCTGAATTATTCCAAGGAGTTGCTGCAGCGGGATTTCACCTGCATTTTATCGATGATACACATACATTTGGCGGACATGTAATGGATTTTGAAGTGGCTGAAGGAAAAGTTGAGATTAGCCGCATCTCGTCCCTTGTACAGCATTTTCCAGTTGATGATCCGACTTTTGTTCACGAAACGATTGATTATGCTGATTTAGCAGCAGAAATCCAACAAGCAGAATAGAAAAAGACAGCGAGATGCGTTCAAGGTGATTAACCTGACGTATCTCGTTTTTTTGAGGAGAAAACCTAGCGTTTACAAAAAAACTGAGCTATAATCTTCTCCATAGATCAAAAAGGAGCGGTTTTTATCATGTGGACAGAAAAACAGAAAAAAGATGCATACGAAATTTTATTATTACAGCAACAAGGATTATTAGAAGCAGAAGATAACTGGTTAGCAAATTTAGCAAATTCATCTGCATTGTTGAATGAGACTTTGCCTGAGACTGTCTTTGCAGGATATTATTTATTCGATGGTAATGAATTGATTTTAGGACCGTTCCAAGGGCGAGTTTCTTGCACACGTATCAAGATGGGAAAAGGAGTTTGTGGAGAATCAGCTGAAAAACAAGAAACATTGATCGTTGATGATGTCAAAACCCATGCAAATTACATTTCCTGCGATTCAGCCGCACAATCAGAAATCGTAGTGCCAATGGTAAAAGAAGGTAATTTAATCGGTGTTTTAGATATCGATTGCGGAGTAACGAAAGGGTATGATGAAATCGATCAAGCATTTCTAGAAAAATATGTAGATCTTTTATTATCAAATTTTAATATAAATGCTTTTTCATTTATTAATAACTAAAATCGTCTATTGAAACAAAAAAGAAGAGAAATCAAGAATAAAAAGAGCCGGAAAGACAGTGGGCATTTCTGTTTTTCGGTTTTTTTATTTTTTTATAAAATCACAAGCGTTATTGATTTTCATAATCATATTTTAATGTTATTATCATTTTAAATAATGAAAAAACATTAAGGATGGATGAAATATGAATAACGAAACTATCATTTTAGGAAAAAAATATATTTGCCAACCTATTGGCTTGAAACAAAAAGTGGTTGGAGAAGTAATCAGTAAATTAGAAAATTGTGTTGTGATCTGCGTAGACGAATATCATGACGTCGATCGCAATGAAATATTAGAAAAATGCGGAAAAGTAGTGGCAAAATATACTCACGTTTATGAGTTGGAAACAACAGAATATCTATATAACTATAGCAACAAATATGAACATACTTTAGTTTCATAAAGATTTAAATAAAGTGCCTTCAAAAGCGAGAAGACCAAGCTTTTGAAGGCACTTTATTTAGTTGGCAGTGATTGTTCATGATTTTTGATTTATTCAAAAGGTTTGCCTAGAGAATCTGTCTCTGTAACGAGGCCTGGTGGAGAAACTCGATAAAAACCTATACTGCCAGAACTGTCCTATTTTCGGATAGACAAACTAGTAGTTTTAAAAAGATCATCCGATCCAATCATTTCAAAAAATGCAAAACTGATATCAGGATCATTTAGCTCAGGCTTGTTATCGTAAAGCATTTGTAAAGGTTGCATTTAGTTAGGAGTAAACGCGAAACTATCATCATTATTTGCTGAAGAAGATGAAGAAGCTAATTCAGAGTTTGTTTGAAATAAAGGAGACGTGCTGACAGTTTCTTTACCCTGTTTTTTGCAGAGGTAGAAACTTTTATATCGGAAGTTTCTACCGGAGAATTTTTCTCATTTGTAGAAATTGTTGAATCGATACTATTCGAAATTTGCGTATCTGAAGGTATGTTCTTTGATGCAGAAGTCCCACAAGCAGTAAGTAACAATAAATTTGATAAACTGATAAACAGAATTCTTTTCATTATGTACACACTCCTTATAGTATCGTTTAGCATACACCTATGCTCAGTATTAGGCAAAATCAATGCAAAACTATCAAGTCTTTTATAGTATCTATTAGTCTTAGTAATACATATATGGAGAGGGTGATATCCCAGTTCAAACCAGATACATTGGTTACCATCTGTATTAACGATTATGCCTCTAAACGCTTTTTTTATGAAAAAATTTATAAGTGAAAACGTAGGTATGATATTATCTAGAGGTCATTTTTTTGGGTATTTAAATAGTTGCTAGGAGGATAGCTTTTGGATTTTTACAGTAATTTTATCTTAATAATAGCAATATTATTACTTCTAAATATTTGGTTTTTTGATAAGAGTAGAAATGCAGGGATAGGTTTTAGAACCAAACGAAGTACGTCTTCTGAAAAAAAGTGGGTATATTCACAGACTATTTTTTACGGAGGGGTTATTTCAATTAGTTTACTTTCTTCAACACTTTATTCTTTTAATGTTATAGACGTTTCCATGTCAAATTTTATATCTATTATTGGAATCCTTATTTCTGCAATTATTACACAACTACTTCTTGTGTTTGAAGAGAAGTCAAAAAATAATTAAAGCAATTATGCCTTTTAGTACAGGAATTATTACTTCTTACAAATGTATAGCGAATGTGAAGCCTGCTGTTTTAATTGTTCTAGAAAAACTTTTGAGTGAACAATTATTTTATGTTAGGATGAATTAATTTCTCTAGAGTTTATAATTAAAAAAACTTATTTGAAGGAACATGCTTAAACCATAATTGTGTTTTTCCTTCCATCAGCATAAAAGTTCACCTCAAAAAGAGTGTACGAACAAAAGTTCTTTTTGTAAACCTTAAAATAGATTTTCCTGAATACGTATTGGGGATTTCTAAATGTTTGAATGTTTTTTTGAATGCAAAATCAATGCAAAAAATTTTGTATTTCTCTACTTTTCTCTCCTTGACCAAAATAAAAAAACGTTGATTTAACAACGTTTTTCATACATGTTTATCTGTCTCAACCATACATATATGGAGACGGCGGGAGTCGAACCCGCGTCCAAACACATCGCCACTTAAAAATCTACGTTCATAGTCAACTCATTTAAGGATTCACTTTACAGCTTGCCGAGTGACAGGCATTCTGTATCGCTAGTCTGATGTTCTCTTTTTCAACTTACAGACGGAAAGTTGAAACGTATCCCACTAAAGTTAGGACCCTTACTCGAGCACATGGGCGATGCCGAGAGGATCTACGCTAACTGTTTTTAGGCAGCTAAAGCGTAAGAGTTGTTTTCGTTTTTAGCAGTTATATTTAACTGTAACGTTTTTACGTAGACGTAACCTACGAAACGCAATTCAAGCTCGACTGTGCCTGTCGAATCCGTAACGTCCCCGTTAGCTAACAAGGGTTACGTGTATTTTTCATACAAAATTAGTATAGCATATATTGGGATAAATTCAATAAAAAAGCGAATCATATCCCATTATTTATATAATAACTGCCCCTTTCTTAAGAAAAAATAAGCGATTTTCTTAAGAAAAGAGGTAGCTTCAAAAAAAGATCTTAAATCAGATCAAAATACTTCAATGCGTGGACAATTCCGCCTTCTGTATTTTTCTTTGTGATAAAGGTAGAAAGTTCTTTTAATCCGTCATAGGCGTTGTCCATAGCGATTTTGTTGTCGCAAGCTTCCAACAAGGCAAAATCATTCGGACCATCGCCAAATCCAAAAGTAGGAACTTTTTCCAGCTGAAGTTCTTTTTGCAGACGTTTGACACCTGCCCCTTTTGAGATTCCTTTCTTCACTGTATCGATCGAGTAAGGACCATTCCGATAAAAAGTTAGCTCAGGAAAATGTTCGTGATAGTATTCGTCACCTGATTGAGATAAGATCAGCAACATATTTACTGTGTTTTCTTTAAAGCCTAAAGGATCAATTTCCGGAACATCTGAATGAATGAAGTCGTAAGCATTGATCATTGTTTGGCTATGACCGGTACACCAGATTTTCTGATCGTTATAGTAAGAAAGTTCATGACCGTTCAACTGTACATGATCATACATTTTTTGACATTCTTCTGAAGAAAATGTTTGAGAATAGATTTCTTCGCCGTCTACTCGAATGAAAGAACCATTCATGGTGACCGCAGAAGTAATGCCCGCATCTTCCATGATAGAGTGGATTTCTGCTTCTGTACGTCCTGTAGCGATGACGGGGAGAACATTGTTTTCTTTTAATGCGTTCATAGCTTTTGCCACTTCGGGTGTGATTTTTGATTTCGCATCTAGTAATGTTCCATCAAGATCAAAGAAAGTGATTGCACGATAATTTGACACAAATAAAACTCCTTTTTTATTGGAATAAGTTTATCTTAACAAAGAATGAACAAAAGACAAACCTTTCGTGAAGAATTCCTGAACATATTGGTTCAGTCAACAATTTAGAGTATACTATAAGAAGAGAATTTAGGAGGGAAAGAATGATTTTTTTCAGTATTGGTATCTTATTCTTAATAATTGGCAGTCTTTTTCGGATTCTGCCCTCAAAAGGAAATCTGCCTTTTTATGGGTATCATTCGCCTCTTGCCGCAAAAACAGACGCTCATTGGCGGCTGGCTCAAAAGACAAGCGGAAACTGGTTTTTTCTTATGGGCTTACTGATGGCATTGATCGGCTATTATTTAAAGACATCTGGGCATACGAATTATTTTCTGATTGAAATGCTTCTGCTAGTATTTCCAATTATGCCTATTTTTATTATGACAGAAAAGACATTACAGAAATATGACCTGGAAACTGGAGGGAACGATAATGAATATTTTAATGATTGAAGATAATCAATCTGTTTCTGAAATGATGCAGATGTTTTTCTTAAATGAAGGTTGGGAAGCAACTTTCAAGTATGATGGAAAAGAAGGGCTCGATGCCTTTTTAGAAAACCCACAACATTGGGATATGATTACACTAGACCTGAATTTGCCCACACTGGACGGTATGCTAGTAGGAAGAGAGATCCGCAAAGTTTCAAGTACTGTGCCGATTATCATGCTGACAGCTAGAGATTCTGAAAGCGATCAGGTGATCGGCTTAGAGATGGGGGCAGATGATTATGTCACAAAACCTTTCAGTCCTCTGACGCTTATTGCTCGAATGAAAGCTTTGCATCGCCGTAGTGAGTTGGCAGAAGCAAGAGAAGAAGCAGCAGTTTCAGATGATCATTTTGATATCGAGACTAGTCATTTCAAGATGAATACGAAAACACGAGAAGCGTATCTGGACAACCGGCCAATTGAAGGACTGACGCCTAAAGAGTTCGATCTATTGTTTACTTTAGCAAAAAAACCACGTCAAGTATTCTCTCGGGAGCAGTTGCTTGAATTAGTCTGGGATTATCAGTACTTTGGTGATGAACGGACAGTGGACGCCCATATCAAGAAATTACGACAAAAAATCGAAAAGGTCGGACCACAAGTCATCCAAACTGTTTGGGGAGTCGGCTACAAATTCGATGATTCTGGTGTTGCCTAATGCGTTATTTGTATCAGCAACTCTTAGCTTTTTGCGGAATGGTCGCGTTGATCTTATTGATCGTTGGAGTTTCTTTTACACAACTGACAAAACAAACGATTGAAGAAAACAATTACCAGCAACTGTTTGGATATGCTGAATCAGTTGAAAAGACAACGCAAACCTATGCCGATACGCTCCCGCAGTTTAGTCAAGATCAGGCGTTTCAAAATGCATTGCTGCTGACAGAGCAAGTACTGACAGAACAAAATGTGAACTTTATATTTATCGATAAAAACGAACGTGTCATTTATCCGACTAATACAGCTTTACTGAATTTTACCTTAACAGCTGATCAATGGAAAAATCTGAGGAATGGACGTCAAGAAAAATTCACATCGAATAAAAATATTTTAGGACAAGCACAGGCGACCTCTTACGCACTTGTGCCATTTAATTTGAATCATGAATTCTATGGAGCACTTGTAGTTAGTCAACCTGCGCGAAATATCGATAACAGCGTTCGTCCAATTACACTGAACCTGTTCAAAGGATTTATTTTTTCCAGTATCGTTGCAGTTATTGCCAGCTATGCTTTTGCAGCATTCCAAGTTAAGCGTATCAATCGGTTAAGGAATGCGACGAAAGAAGTGACGAATGGTAATTTTGATGTACAGCTCCCCGTACATGACAAAGATGAATTTGATGAGTTAGCAGATGATTTCAATAAAATGACGAATTCATTGAGAGAATCTCAAGCAGAAATTGAAGAACAAGAAAATCGTCGAAGACAATTTATGGCAGATGCTTCTCACGAGATGAGAACACCTCTTACGACAATCAACGGACTTCTGGAAGGGTTAGAATACAATGCAATCCCTGAAAATCAGCGAGAAAACGCGATTAAATTGATGAAAAATGAAACAGAGCGTCTGATCCGTTTGGTGAATGAAAACTTGGATTATGAAAAAATCCGTACGAATCAAATCAGTATGGTCATTAAAAAATTCAATGGAACAGAAACATTGAAAAATATTGTTGCACAGTTAGAAGCTAAAGCAGAAGCAGCAGGAGATACATTGACATTGAAAGCCGTTGATGATATTGATGTTTACGCTGATTATGACCGATTTGTCCAAATCATGGTCAATATTATTCAAAACGCGATACAGTTTACTGAAAACGGCCAAATCACGATTACTTTAGAAAAAGGCTATCTTGAAACGATCATCACGATTGAAGATACGGGAATTGGAATGTCTGAACAACAAATGAAAAGTATCTGGGATCGTTATTATAAAGTAGATCCTTCAAGAAAAAATACAAAATATGGTGAATCAGGATTAGGTTTACCAATCGTGCAGCAACTTGTACGCTTGCATAAAGGAAAATTAGAAGTAGAAAGCGAACTAGGAAAAGGAACAAAATTCGCTGTTCGTTTGCCTGACGTAGAAATCAAAAAAGAGTAAAAAACAAGCGGTATAAAAGATCATGAATCGATCTTCTATACCGCTTGTTTTTACTATAAAATGATTGATTTAGCCCGCGGGCTCTAAACGATCAATATAAGGACTTTGAGCAATAGTAGCATCATGAGTAAAGAGTAAGATACCTTGATTTTCTTCATGAGCTAAATAAGAAAGCAAGTGGAGTAGCTCTTGGATCTCCAATACACTAAGTTCATCAAATGTATCTTCAATAACAATATTGTTTCGCTTGGAAAGCAAGGCATGAAGTAATTGCAGCTTTACTTTTTCAAAAGACGTCAACTCAGCTGCCGCACAATTAAGCAAGGAAGGAGAGATATCAAGTTTTTCTTGATAGGCCAAACGATCTTGTTTGATTTCTTTTTCCGGTACATCCAACAGGACATGGTCTTTAAGATTCAGATAAGGAAACATCGGCCAATTTTTTTGGATGATCGCAAAATTATCCAGTTTTGCAACAAGAACCTCTTTTTTCAAGTGCTCCAATATTTTATGCTGTTTTTCGAGAGGACACAAAATAACGGTCAAGTGTTCAGCATGAATCAAATATTCAGGTTTCATTACGTCCAGGCCTCCTACTTTGCAAATGATGGATAAAAAAAGTGAAAGGGAATAGACTAAGAATGAGACAGCATCCACTGAGCCCAATAAGAGTTTGGGCAAATCCCTTAAGTATATCTGTGAAAAAAAGATCATTTTGGAAATCGATGGTAAAAAAAGTCTGTTGATCCATCGGAATTGTAAGTCCGCTTACCGAAGTCAAGATATCACGGATATCTGGCAGTTCAGTAGTCTTTAAGACAAGAAAATTGATCCTTTGAAGAAGCGCTTCATAAACTGACTGGAAGCTGACGATCCACAATAAAACCAAGATACAACAAAGAAAGAGAGGAAAGAACAGCTGCCAGAAAATAAAAAGGAATAATTTGGTTTTAGAAAGACCAGTCAGGCGCCAATTGATCAATTCCTGCTTGTTTTGCCTGACTGAATAGTAAAAGAAAAAGATAAAAAGGAAGGCAAATAGAAAAAATAAACTGAATATGCCTTTTATATAAAATCGGCTAGCTAATTCTAAAGCCGGAAGAAGCTCTGTAGATGCAGAAGCGCCAATAAATGAAAGCCGATCTTGGACTTGATTGGCTAAAGCCGATTGCAAATGGTAAAGAGTCAGGCATGCTATCAATAAAAAAGCAGAAAAGCTTGAAAATAAACAATAGAGTATTGTCTGCTTTTTGTAATAAATTAATCGAGCAGTAGCATAGCGGATTATTTTCATACTTTTCACCTCTATAAAAAGTATAGAAAATGAATATGAATAAAGTATGAAATTCCTTTAGTGAAATCACGAATTAAAACCAGAAAATATTTTGTAAAAAGCAAGAGGTTGTGAAGAAGCTGCCCTATTCTATTACCGTAGATGCAAGCTTTTGAACACTGTTTATTCGAAAAGAGGAGCAGCGACAATAATTTTGTCGCTGCTCCTTTTAAATTTATTTTATCATTCGGAAGAACTTGTGGTCGTTCCGTGAAGTTCTTGGTACGTTTGCGTTTTATAAAGATCAACAGTTGATTGTCCCTTGTGTTCACTAAAGACACTAGTTGACTTGTCACCAAGAGATTTTTCAGCTTCTTTTAATTTCTCTAAGCCATTCTTGTAGTCATAATCACTGGTATCAATTGGGTCTAATCCACTATTCGTATAGAACCGAAGAAGATCACCATTATTGATTTGGTCAGAAACAGCTAACTGTTTATCAACTTTTTCTTTCAGTGAATCAATTTCATTCTGTACTTCCTCAGTAGGTTCAGTAATAGCTTCACCAGTTTCGTTACTATAGATCGTACCACCGTAGTAAGTATATTTTGGTGTAACAAAATCACCATCACGGAAAGAAACAAGCTGTTCATGATCTTTCGAGAATAGATCTTGTCCTAACTGAATATAATTTTTTGTATCTACACCTAGTAAGTGAAGTAATGTAGGCAAGGCATCAACTTGTCCGCCGTAAGTGTGATTGATTCCGCCCTGTGTTTGTCCAGGGATATGGATCATATAAGGGACACGCTGCATTTGTGCATTGTCGTAGTTTGTCCAAGTAGAACTTGTTTTTCCAACTAATTCAGCTAGATTTTTATTTCTTGAATTCGAGACACCGTAATGGTCACCGTAAAGGACGATGACTGAATTATCATACAAGCCGCTTTCTTTCAAATAATTGAAGAATTCTTGTACGGCGGTATCTAAATAATTGGCTGTCGCAAAGTAACCGTTGATCGTTTCATCATTTGTATTGGCTAACGGGAATCCTGCTTCGTCATTGGTGAATTTTGAATAAGGATAATGGTTAGATACAGCAATGAATTTTGAATAAAATGGTTGTTGCAGACGTTCCAAGTATTGTACGGATTGTTGGAAAAATGGTTTATCATGCAACCCGTATTGGAACGAATTGTCATCATTAACATCATAATAAGAAGAATCAAAGAAATAATCATATCCTAAATTCTTGTATGTCTCGTTTCGATTCCAGAATGTACCAGCGTTCCCATGGAATACCGCACTAGTGTAACCTTGTGTTTGACTTAAAATATCAGGTGCAGCTTGGAAAGTATTTTTTCCGCCTAATTGTGTGAACAAGGAGCCTTGATTCAAGCCAAACAATGAATTTTCCATCAGCGTTTCCGCATCGCTTGTTTTTCCTGCTTTTACTTGATGGAAAAAGTTGTCAAAACTGAACGTGCTGTTGCTGTGGTAAAGACTATTGATGAAAGGTGTAACTTCATGCTGGACACCATTCTCATCTGTCAATTTATAATCGATCAAGAATTGCTGGAAGCTTTCTAAATGGATATAAATCACATTTTTTCCTTTAGCAAGCCCGAACAAATCGTCATTTGGTGCTGCATAATGTTCTTTTACATAATTTTCTACTTCTTTCATATCATTGGGACTTGCTTCTGCCCGCACTTGGTTTGTCTGGTAAGTTTGAACACCGTCATAAACCATGAAAGCATTCAAGCCAAGATATTTGACCAAATAATCACGAGAGAATGTTCGAGTCAGCAATTCTGGACGATCAGCTTCCGCCATAAAAAGATTTCCTGAGAAAATCATAACTGCTAATGTAGAGATCGCAAAAGCCATTCTTGCTCGGATCGGGCGAGGGTCCAACTTGATTTTTTTTGCAATCAGCAGAACAGCCAAGATAATAAAATCGATCCAATAGATCACATCATATGGGCGAAACAGTCGAATGGCACTTTCTCCCAGACCACTCGCTACTTTCCCAGCACCTAAAATCGTGTTGATCGTAATGAAGTCCGTGAATTCTCGATAATAAGTGACATTCGAAAAAACAAGCAATGTCAAAAGAAAATAAATGACCATCATCGTGATATAAGCAACTCTAGGGCGTCTGATATAAAGAGCAATTCCAAGTAATAACAATGTAGTTGCAATAGGGTTGATAAACAAGATAAAGTATTGAATGCCACTTTCGATTCCGAGATGGAAATCAACTAAATAGGCAAAAATCGTTTTCAACCAAAGTAAAACGACTAGTAAAGAAAAAAATCCGAGCCTCTTATTCAAAAAGGCAGGTGTTTTTATATATTTCAAGATAATCTTCCTTTCTGCACTTCTTAATCACAGAAGTGTCATGAAACCATGTTACACAGCTCACTTATTCTCATTTATTTTACTAGTATGACAATATAGTGTCAATTGAAACCAGAAGTTTATGCTGTTTCATTAAGGTTTTCTTTAAGCTTCATGAAAAAATGAGCAGTAAGACAAGTCCTATGTTTTTTGTTATACTTGGGAAGAGAAAGCTAAAGTAGGTGAAGGAATGAAAGTACAAGTAAAAAAAAGAGCAAGCAATCGATTGAAAAAAGGATATCCACTGATCCAAAAAGAAGACCTTGCTCATCCCCAAAAAGAAACCACGCAATGGGTGGAATTAGTTGATTCGCAAAACCAATTTATCGCAAAAGGATATCTAGGAAAGCAGAATAAGGGAATCGGTTGGGTATTGAGCCAGCAGAACATCCCATTTGATCAATCATTTTTTGAAGAACTTTTTGTGAAGTCAAAAGAAAAAAGAACTTTCTTTTTTTCAGATGATTCTACTACCGCTTTTCGTATATTCAATGGAGAAGGAGACGGGATCGGCGGTCTGATTGTTGATTATTATGCAGGTTATGCTGTTTTTTCTTGGTATAACGAAACGTTATATGCACATCGTGAATTATTGATTCAAGCTTTTCGTGAAATCTACCCGGAAATCATAGGAGGCTATGAGAAAATTCGATTTGAATCAGTAAATCTGCCTGAGAGCCAGTTCATTTACGGAAAAGAGGCACCGGAACCCTTGATCGTAAAAGAAAACGGAGTAAAATTTGCCGTTTATTTAAATGAAGGATTAATGACTGGGATCTTTTTAGACCAAAAAGAAGTACGGGGATCATTAGCAGAAGGTTTCGCTTCTGGGAAAACAGTTTTGAACATGTTTAGTTATACCGGCGCCTTTTCTGTTGCTGCCGCAATGGGAGGGGCAATCGAAACAACAAGTGTCGATCTAGCAAAACGCAGTTTAAAAAAAACACAGGAACAGTTTGAAGTGAATGGTTTGGATGTCGATCAGCAAAAAATCATTGTTATGGACGTATTCGAGTATTTCAAATACGCCAAAAGAAAACAATTTTTATATGACATGATTGTATTGGATCCACCAAGTTTTGCCAGAAATAAGAAAAAAGTCTTTCGCGTAGCAAAAGATTATGGGGAACTGGTCAAGGATAGTCTGGATATTTTAGCAGAAGACGGGATACTTATTGCGTCTACAAATGCTGCGAATGTCTCGATAGAACAATTCCAAACAATGATTGAAGAGGAATTCCATGCCAAAAATGTTTCTTTTGAACAACTTGCTTTATATCGTCTGCCAAAAGATTTCCAGACGACGGATACCTTTTTAGAAGGCAATTATCTGAAAGTGTTTGTTTATCAAATTAAAAATAACCATTAGAAGGAGCGATGCAGAATGGTTCGGGTAAAGGGATTGAATATAGGAAGCGGTAGACCAAAGATTTGTGCGCCTCTTATCGGGGCCGTCCGAGAGGAAGTATTACGTGAAGCAGTTCTTGCACGTGAAGCAGGGGCCGATTTAGTCGAATGGCGAGTCGATCATTATCGTGAAGTTTTTTCTTTTGATGAAGTAGCAGAAACATTGGTTCTTATCCATGAGATGCTTGATGGACTGCCGTTATTATTTACGTTTCGTACCTTAGCTGAAGGCGGAGAACAAGACATATCGATCCGTCAGTATCGCGACCTTTATGAACATGTGATACACACAGGATTAGTAGATATGGTCGATATCGAGTTGTTCAAAGTAGAAAGTCTAGGAAAAAGACTGATAGAGGAAATCAAGTCTTTAAACATTCCTTTAATTATCAGTAGTCATGATTTTAAAGAAACACCAGCAGACCCTGTCTTGCTTTACCGATTGAATGTTATGGAACATTTTGGAGCCGATATCGGAAAACTGGCAGTAACTCCCAATAATGAACGAGATGTTTTGCGGTTGATGGAGTTGACTAGACGGGCAAATGCTTTTGTCTCCATGCCTATTATTACGATGTCCATGGGAAATCTTGGTAAAATTTCTCGTCTGGCTGGCGGAACGACGGGTTCCGTTATGACATTTGGTTCCTTAAGCAGCGATTCTACTTCTGCTCCAGGACAATTACCGGTCAAAGCATTGAAGCAAATTATTCAATTATTAAATGAACCGTTGTAGAACAAGTTTGAGGTGATATTTTTTGGCAAAGAAAAAAATAGTAAAAACGAATGCAATCCGTATGGTCGAACAAAAAAAGATTCCCTATACAGAGCACGAATATGAGTGGGACGAAAGCCACCTAAGTGCGTCATCGGTCGCTGAACAGCTTCCAGAAAGCCAATCTCGTATATTTAAAACACTGGTTGCTGTGGGCAATGTGACGGGGCCTCTTGTTGCTGTGATACCGGGAGAAGCCGAATTGAATCTAAAAAAATTAGCAAAAGTTTCAGGGAATAAAAAAGTAGAAATGCTCCATTTAAAAGATTTGGAAGCAACGACCGGATACATACGTGGTGGCTGCTCGCCTATAGGTATGAAAAAACTATTTCCTACTTATTTAGATCAAATTGCAGAAAGCTATGAACAAATCATTGTCTCGGCTGGCAGAAGAGGGCTACAGATGGAGTTAGCACCTCAAGATATCTGTGCATTAACGAGCGGACAATTTGCAGATATAAAACAATAAATCATACGTATAAAAGAAAGAAGGAGGCCGGGATGTTGTTTGCCCAGTCTTCTTCTTTCTTTTTTATACATTATGCTCTTTGCCCAGCATTCATTCCTGCTACATGCCCTGTAGCGAAAGCCGCTGTGATATTAAAGCCGCCAGTATAACCATTGACATCCAGTAATTCTCCCGCAAAATACAGACCATCAATGATTTTACTCTCCAACGTTTTAGGATGAATTTCCTTTAGAGAAACCCCTCCGCCAGTTACAAATGATTTCTCAATAGGAAAAGTCTTGTTGATTGATAGCTTAAACTCTTTGCATAATTGAACGAAATCTTGAATTTGTTTTTGAGAGGCTTGTTGTCCTGTCAGATGATCCATTTCAAGCCGCTCAAGAAAGAAAACTAACAACCGCTCAGGTAATAAACCGTGCCAGGCATTTACCAAGTTCTTTTTGGTGGTTTTACTTTTTTCTGTCAATAAATGAATAAGCTCTTGTTTGGTTTGTGTAGGGAAACAATCCAGAGAAAGTGTCACTGGTTCTCCCGTTTTCTCTAATTCTTTATTGACAAAACTTGAACAACGCAGTGCAGCCGGACCAGAAATACCGAAATGGGTGAAAAGTAAATCCATCGTATGTTCAGTCAATACACGACCTTTTTTATTTAAAACGCGTAAAGTGATGTCTTGTAAAGAAAGCCCTTGAAGTGTTTTCTCCTGAATATACGGTTCATCCGATATCAAGGGGGACTCTGTCGCATAAAGAGGCGTCACCGTGTGACCCACTCGCTTCACGATCTTGTACCCATCTCCAGTAGAACCAGTAGATGGATAAGTCCGTCCACCAGTTGTTAAGATAACGGCAGGAGCATGAAACTCTTCGAATTCCGTGCGTATACCGTAAATTTTATGTTCTTTGTGGATCAATTTCTCTACTCGAGTAGAGAATAGAAGCGTCACATCTAGTTCTTTCAGACGATTGAGCAATGCTTCGATAATCGTTTTTGATTTATTTGTTACAGGAAACATCCGTCCATGATCCTCTTCTTTTAAATGTACGCCTTGTGATTCAAAGAAGTTCATGATATCGAAATTATTCCATTGCGCAAACGTACTATATAAAAACTTTCCATTTCCAGGAATATGTGCAATCAAATCATCAACAGGACGATTGTTCGTAACATTGCACCGACCACCACCTGTCATCAGTAGTTTTTTTCCTGCTTTTTTGTTTTTTTCGATCAAGAGTACGCGTGCGCCTTGTTCAGCTGCACTGATCGCTGCCATCATCCCGCTTGTTCCAGCGCCGACTACGATCACATCATACAGTTTTTCCATTCCCTCACCTCAAGGAAAGTGTAGCATATCTGAAGAAAGAAAACAGAAAAAAATGTTTTGAGCCAAAAGAGAAAATGAGCTAAAATGGGGGAAGATAAGCAAAGGAGCGTGGAACGATGACAAACGCAACAGAATATGTTCAAGCAATTCAAGAAAAGCTACATCAAAAGGATCAAGGGCAAGAAGAATTTTTACAAGCAATCGATGAATTCATGCCCACGGTTATGTCTTTTTTGGACACTCATCCCGAATATATCGAAAAGAATATCTTAGAACTTTTAACGGAACCAGAAAGAGTTATTCAATTTCGAGTGCCTTGGCAAGATGATGAAGGAAACTGGCGAGTAAATAGAGGCTACCGTATCCAATACAATTCAGCTATCGGCCCTTATAAAGGTGGATTGCGCTTCCATCCTAGTGTCAATCTAAGTATCTTAAAATTTTTGGCTTTTGAACAGATTTTCAAGAATAGTTTAACCGGTCTGCCAATCGGTGGAGGAAAAGGCGGAAGTGACTTCGATCCTAAAGGAAAATCTGATAATGAGATCATGCGTTTTTGTCAAAGTTTCATGCTGGAATTGTCAAAACATATCGGCCCATCGATTGATGTTCCTGCGGGAGATATCGGTGTAGGAGCTAGAGAAATCGGCTATTTGTTCGGCGAATATAAACGATTGAAAAAATATGATACTGGTGTGTTGACAGGTAAACCTTTGGATTTTTGGGGAAGTAAGATACGTACGGAAGCTACTGGTTATGGATTAGTGTATTATGTCAAACATCTATTGAACGAAGAAAAAGATTCATTTAATCAAAAAACAGTTTTTGTTTCCGGAAGCGGGAATGTAGCCATTTATGCAATCGAAAAAGTGCAAGAGCTAGGCGGGAAAGTTGTTACATGTTCAGATTCTAGCGGGTACATCTATGATCCAGAAGGAATAGATGTGAAACTATTGAAAGGAGTCAAAGAAATCAATAGACAACGTTTGACGGAATACGCAAACCAACGTCCTTCTGCTATTTATCATGCTGGAGAATCTGTTTGGACATTGAAAGAAAAAGCGGATATCGCTTTGCCATGTGCTACTCAAAATGAAATAGACGAAAGCTTGGCCGAAATCTTAGTAGAAAATGGGATCAAAATCGTAGCAGAAGGCGCTAATATGCCATGTACAGTAAAAGCTGTTTCTGTTCTTCATGAAGCAGGCGTGTGGTATTGTCCAGGAAAAGCTGCTAATGCTGGAGGAGTGGCAGTATCTGCTTTAGAAATGAGTCAGAACGCCCAGCGATTGACTTGGGAAAGAGAGCAAGTGGATGAGCAGCTGGATCAAATCATGGAAACGATTTACCATGCGTGTCGCCAAACAGCAGCCGAGTACGGCGACGAAAAAAATCTGCTTCTTGGAGCAAATGTTGCTGGATTTGAAAAAGTTGCCAAAGCAATGGCAGCAGAAGGTTTAGTTTGAAAAATGAAACTTTCTTGGAAATATTGTCAGCATTTTGTTTATTTGCTTGAAAAATAATAAAAAAAAACGTAAAGTATTACCTGTAGAGTAAACCTATAAGGAGGAGAACAAATGGCACACATTCATTTTGACTATTCAAAAGTAGCACCGTTTGTCAACGAACAAGAGTTAGGGTACATGCAAAGCCAAGTAACAGCAGCCCACAACGAATTACGGGAAGGTACTGGCGCAGGAAGCGACTTCCGCGGCTGGATCGATTTACCAACGAACTATGACAAAGAAGAATTTGCACGTATCAAAGAAGCAGCTAAAAAAATCCAATCTGATTCTGAAGTATTAGTTGTTATCGGTATCGGTGGTTCTTATTTAGGCGCTCGTGCAGCGATTGACTTCTTGAATCACACATTCTTCAATTTATTAGATAGCAACACAAGAAAAGCACCACAAATCTTCTTTGCCGGAAATTCAATCAGCTCAACATATATTGCTGACTTGATCGAAGTAATCGGTGATCGCGACTTTTCAGTAAACGTTATTTCAAAATCTGGAACAACTACTGAACCAGCGATTGCGTTCCGTGTATTCAAAGAGCTTCTTGTTAAGAAATATGGACAAGAAGAAGCAAACAAACGTATCTACGCTACAACAGATAAAGCAAAAGGTGCAGTTAAAGTAGAAGCAGATGCAGAAGGTTGGGAAACTTTCGTGATTCCTGATGACATCGGCGGACGTTTCTCTGTATTAACTGCTGTTGGTTTGTTACCAATCGCTGTTAGTGGTGCAGATATCGATGCATTGATGCAAGGTGCCGCTGATGCAAGCAAAGCATACTCAAGCGACAAACTAGAAGAAAACGAAGCTTACCAATACGCAGCAATGCGTAACATTCTTTACCGTAAAGGCAAAGTAACTGAGTTGTTGATCAACTATGAACCAGGAATGCAATACTTCTCAGAATGGTGGAAACAATTGTATGGTGAATCTGAAGGAAAAGACCAAAAAGGCATCTATCCTTCAAGTGCAAACTTCTCAACTGATTTGCACTCTTTAGGACAATTCATCCAAGAAGGACGTCGCAATATTTTTGAAACAGTTGTGAAGGTTGAAAAACCTCGTAAATCAATCACAATTCCTGAACAAGCAGAAGATTTAGACGGTCTAGGCTACTTGCAAGGAAAAGAAGTGGACTTCGTAAATACAAAAGCATTTGAAGGAACATTGCTTGCTCATACAGACGGTGACGTGCCTAACTTGCTAGTCAAAATTCCAGAAATGGATGCTTATACATTGGGTTATACAATGTACTTCTTTGAAATTGCTGTAGGTATTTCAGGTTACTTGAATGGAATCAACCCATTCGACCAACCAGGTGTAGAAGCTTACAAGAAAAACATGTTCGCACTTCTAGGCAAACCAGGCTTTGAAGACCTTGCCAAAGAATTGAACGAACGCCTGTAAGATAAGGTTTTTTCGCTAGATTTAAAAAATCAGTGATAGAAACATGTTCGCTTCTAAATAAAATTAGTGATAGTTTTAGTGATAGCGAACTTAAAAAAAAGCACTCAATTTGAGTGCTTTTTTATTTGCTCTTCTATATAGTTTTCTAGTTGATTCATTGATCTTTTTTTCACTTCGGGAGAAATATGGGCATAGACTTGTGTAGTAGAAATATCTTTATGACCTAAAAAATCTTTGATATCTTCTAATAAGGACTGGAAGAACAGGAAAGTGACTTCGAAGACCCATTCTATTTTTTTGTTTTCTAAAATCAACAAAAAAAGCACTCACTTCGAGTGCTTTTTACGATATATTCTTAGCTTAAGATAGGCCTAATTTTTCTTTTACAGATGAGGGTACCTTATCGCTGGTAATTACTTTTTTCTCTATGATCCGCTTTTCGCTTGCTTTCAACTGCAAGATCGTTCCTTCGGGGTAAGCAGAACCATTGGCAGAGTCACCAGAAGTAATGACATCGAAATCTAACTGTCTTTTTTCACCGTTTTCAGCATAAGCATCTACGTTGTATTTAAAACCTCTTCCAATTACTTCCCCATTATCTGCTTTAATATCAGTTTCTGCAGGCATTGGAGCTTTGACTACCGCATAATAATCTTTACCTACATAAGTAGACTGATAGTAGTCCCAACCTTTCCATCCTATAAAAGCAATCAATATGATAACGATCAACCCTAACATTTTTTTCATGAAAGATCTCCTTTTTTATTTTTATTATATTAAATATTATACAGATAATAACGGAATATTATCATCGAAACAGCTAACAAAATTGTCATAAAAAACGAGATGGTTGATATTAGAACTTGTGTTTTTGTTTAGGTCTAGAGATAAAGAGAGACAATTTCCAAATATATGTAATGAATACAAAAAGACGTTTGTCGCGGATTACCGTTACAAACGTCTTTTATTGATTTTCCGAGATCTCATCAGTCGCCATTTGGAATGGTTCACTCCTTATCTAGATTCGTTTAATGCTCGGACTGCTTGTTCGATTGTAATACCAAACGCAACGTTATTTTCGTTTTGTGCATCAATCGCCATAAAACGGTTAGAAGTTGTATCAAAAGCTACGCGGTATTGCATATTTGTTTTTGTAAACGTCATAAAATTCATCTCCTTTGTAATGTAATTTAGTTCTTGAAAGTTTCCTTTAAACTTTCGAACTTATACCAAGTTTAGCATCGTACGTTTTTTGATGCAATTAAAAAGCATTTATCATTTTCCTTATTTATTTTTTCTTAAATGGTTTAGCTATTTTCTTTTAATCCGATAAGTAGCCCAATCATCAAGGTTACAAATACTATTGCTTGAATATAAATCATATGCTCACCTCTTTATAAATAACTTAGCAATATAAAGAAAAAAACGCACGAACAACATAGGAATATAAACAAACGTTTTTGTCACAACGTCTAAGATCGTGTTAAAAAATAGTTATCTAAAAAGCAGAAAGATACTCAAAATAAAAAATAAAAAAATGAATAAAAACGTTTTCAAATATAAGGTAATTTGTTATTATAAAATAAAGAAAAACAAAATAAAAATAAAGAAAAGAGGGAATGAAATGGTAAAAGCAGAAGTAGGAAGATCTTATATATGCAAACCGATCGGAGTATCTCATGAACTAATCGGCTGTATTGAACGTACATATATCAACACGGCTGTCGTGTATGTTGAAAGTTATGACCAACGAGACTATCAACTTATCAATGAAAGCAAGTATCGCATGCTCGTAAAATTCTGTGATATTAGCGCACCTACTGAATTGGTTTCTTAAACAGTATTTTTGAGAATTCGCAAGAACTCCCTTATAATATAAATAAAGACAGAAGGGAGCGAGAAGATATGCCAAAAAGAAAAAGTTCAGGGAAAATGGGAATTATTCTTGCAGTGATCTCTGCAATTCCTGCTATTTTAGCTATTGTTCGTGCGATGAAGGAATCAAGAGAAAGTTAAGCACACATTATGAGCGTCAAACAAAAAACGCATATACCTGCGGTGGCAGGTTATGCGTTTTTTGTTGTATAAAGACTTTTTTCATTAACGATTTTTGATTAGCCGACTCCCAAAACAAAATTTAGCAGTTTATCTGAATAAGTGATTTCTTCATCTGTTTGTTTCACACTTTCATTTAGTAGTCCCATCTCATCGGTTATGATACCATCCACACCATAAAACATCATGCGACTCATGGCATCTGAATCGTTGATTGTCCATACATATACTTCTTTTCCGTCTTGGTGGGCAGAATTAATGAAGTTACGGTTGATCGTACTATATTCCATTGTCAGAAAATCAGCAGGCGTCACAGGGGGCCCAACAATATTGAAAGGTAAGATGTAGCCCACATAAAAGTTTGGTTCTGCTTCTTTTAAATCTGAAACGGTTTGGTACGTCAAACTTTGCAAAATATGATGGTTCTCTAAGATAACTTTGCGGTATTTATGGACAAATCGTTCGACAAGGTCATCCGAATCTTTTTTAGAGGTCTTGATCTCAATAAGTAATTTTTGGTTTAGCTTATGTGCTTTTTCCAAATAAGAATCAAAAGAACAAACAGGGGCTTGCACTCCGTTTTCAGTAACTGTAAGATTTGTCAATTCTTTCAATGTAAGATCCTGTGGTGTTCCATTTACCCCTGTTAAGTGACGAAGATTTGCATCATGCATCACTACGAAATGACCATCTTTTGTTTCCTGAACATCCATCTCTACATAATCAGGATGATAGTCTCTGCTTGTTTTTTCAAGTGCTTCTAAAGTATTTTGCGCCCCATTTTGGGTACTCACACCTCTGTGAGAGACAGTCACTGGTTTTGTCTGAACAGCTGAAGTCAGATAATCCATATTGTAAAGACAGACGCCAATACCGAAAAAAACTGCAAAAAGAGTCAAACCAGTGTTTTTCAGCGCAGAGAAACGCAAGTTGGGGGCTTGTGGGATAAACCACTTAGGGATCTCAGGCAAGAAGCCTTCGTCATCCATGAAATCAACAATGATATAAAAAATCCCTACGGTAGACATCACGATATTGAATAATAAAATCCCTTGTAAAAGCGTCATAGCAAACACAGCGCTGATCAATGCATAGTCTGGGAAAAATTGTTCAACCATACTTTGTGCCAAAATAACAACGATATATCCTAAAGAAGAAAGGAGTAAAATCGTACCGCCAATCACAATAAATTGGCCCGTGATGGCCAAAAGACGCGATTTGGTCAATGACCAGCTTTCCCGAATGGCTGCTCGAAAAGGACGATCTCGTAGAATCATTTCCGGTAAAGCAAAAATCAGTCGAATCCCAATATAGCCAAGGAAAATATAAACGAGTAAAAAGGAACTGACGATGATCCAACGGTTAGCAAAAATAAAATCCATAATGAAAGCGGGGATTTTTATTTTTGACAGTAGATCAGAATTAAAACTTAATCCGCTGATCGGTAGAATCAATAAAAAATAAGCAAGGAAAAACAAAAAAGTAATGGGTCTCACTTTCTTCAGCTGAAGTATCGTCAAGTGTAAGAGTTGCTTCAAAGAGATTGGTTCTTTCTTTTTAATAAAAAAGACACTCATCAAAAGAAAAGTAAATTCGAAATAAACTAACAGTAAAATCATCATCAAAACTACGATTAACGAGAGTAGAACTCCAGGATGTTGAGAAAAAATTGAAGGAATATTGTCATAAGACAAATAGTCAATTGCCCCTCGGTGTAAAATAAAACGGGTCGTACTGCTCAATAAGGGTAAACAAATAAATAAAATAAAGCCATGCATCAGCAAGACATCACGGAAATAAGCTTGTGTTCCTTTTAAAAAGTCCCAAGCATTACCTAAGCTACGTTTTAAATAATTCATCCTATCACCTGCTCTTCACATTGTAGCGCAAATCTAATGAAAAAGGAAAGGGTGCAGTGTGTTTTGCAGCCCCTTTCCCAGATTTAACATTGTCAATCAATGACTAATTTTGCAAAATAAATATTATCCAAGAAGACCACTTAGATATTGGCCTCCATAAATCAAGGCCATACTATATAAGAAAATCGACAGTGGTTTAGCAATCAAAATGATTAGTGTATATCGTTTCACTGACATGTTTGTCAATCCAGCCATCAAACATAACGCATCGTCAGGAGCAACTGGAAGAAAAATAGCTAGAGCAAACAGCTTCTCAAAGCGGTTTTGATTATCCAGCCAGCCAATATATTTGTTATATGTCTTATCGCTAATCATGGAAAGTATGAATGGCTTTCCATAACGACGCCCTAGCAGAAAAATGATAATCGAACCAATGCAGATTCCAATATAGTTATAGATAAATCCAGCATAAGGGCCAAATATCAGGACACCAGCTGCAGTACTGATCCCTCCAGGAATGATTGGAATAACTACTTGCAGGATTTGGATGAAGACAAAAATAATCGGTCCTAAAATGATGGAATCACCTACTAATCCTCTTAACGCATTCAAATCTTTGAAAACACCTAAATTAATAAAATAAATCGTCAGCGCGATTGATAGGCCTAATCCGATAATGGATATGAAATTTATCAGTTTTCGAGAGGCAGCAATATTCATTATTCATCAACTCCTTAGAGGTTCTTTGTTAACTATACTTTACTAGAAAAGCAACTAACTGCGCCATTTTTTGATATGACAGAAAACAAACAATTTTGTAAGTTCATCATAAGTATAAAAGATTGATCTCAAAAAAACATCCAACTAAAGACTTATTTAATAACTTGTTTTTTTTTAAATAAAAAAAGCGTTAGCAACTATGCTTAAAAAGCATATCGACTGAATAAACTAAGCATTGGACAGGCTGAAAGACTACATTTAAAATGAAATGCGAAGAAACAATAGAAAATAAAGTTGCCTTAGAACCATAGTTGAATCACCTAACAGTCGTGAAGGGAGAATAAGAGAAATGGCAGAAAAACAAACCGCAGGACGAGATCAATTAGGAGATTTTGCACCAAAATTTGCAGAATTGAATGATGATGTTTTATTTGGACAAGTATGGTCCAGAGAAGAATTATCTGCTCATCAGCGTAGTATCATCACCATATCTTCATTAATTTCAGGAGGAAATTTTGAACAATTGCCAGCTCATCTGAAGATTGGCAAACAAAATGGCATTACTGGTGAAGAAATAGCAGAAATCATTACCCATTTAGCTTTTTATGTAGGATGGCCAAAAGCTTGGTCAGCTTTTAACTTAGCAAAAGAAATCTATCTAGAAGGAAACAGCGTAAACAAGAAAGAGGCGTAAATGATGACAAAATACGAAGAAATACACAATGGCGTGATTTTTCCAGCAGGGGAAAAAAACGAAGCTTACGCTCAGGTATTTACTGGGCAAAGCTATCTGAATATGTTAGTGAATGATCCCGAAGTTTCTGTTGGTGTAGGGAATGTAACATTTGAACCAGGTTGTCGCAATCACTGGCATGTCCATACAGATGGATATCAAATCTTACTTGTGACTGGCGGAGAAGGATGGTACCAGGAAGAAGGAAAGCCAGCAAGACGATTAAGAGCTGGAGACGTTGTGGTGACGCACAAAGGAATCAAACACTGGCATGGTGCTACAAAAGACAGTTGGTTTGAACATTTAGCGATCACTTCCGGAAACTCAGAGTTTTTAGAACCTGTAACAGATGAAGTGTATGAAGGATTGGAAAATCAATAATGTCAAGCTTGAACAGCTCCTGAAAGTAGATTGTAATCGAACTTTCAGGAGCTGCTTTTTTGATTCAGCCTTTTATAAATAGAAAATAGGGTTAATAATAGGAACGAGGAGAAGCACGTCGAAAGATCTTAATATTGATAATCGGCTGGGCGTACATGATTTCCACGTCATCAATCAAACTACCTAACAGATGATAATCTTCCCGATCATGTCGGGGATTACCTAATAGTTCCTGATAGTAGATTTCCATACTAGGATCCCGAGGATTGTTCAGCAAATCAGCAAGTACATCTAAATCTTCTGGCTGAGTTTCTGCCGTACCCTGTATCTCTATGAAAAGCCCTTCCTCAGCAAATTCTACTCCAATACGTATTTCAGTTATTTCATGGGAATATAAATAAGTAAGAAGCTCATCGATGATTCTTTTTGATAATTCTTTTTCCAAGTGTCTTTTTTTCCTTTCTGACAGCGGTAAAGTTATCTAGTATCGGTACAAGGATACCTGCAACGAAACCAGTTGAAAAACCACTGTTATATAGATTTAGTCCTCCGTGTAAAGTGCTGACGTTATGGACAAGAGCAATATGTAGCACACCAGCTATTACACCGTAAAAACTGCCGTAAAAACCGCTTATGGGCGCGAGACCTGTCCCAAACACAGCTGCCACAAGCATGCCAGTACTGGTGATCTCATGAAAAGTTCCAAACAAAGAAGCAATAAATATTCCGACTAGTATCGGAAAACTGTTTTTTAAATGACAACCAAAAGCACTGAAACCAACCGCAGATAAAATAGCACCGATGACAGGTCCATTTAACTGACCGCCAACCAGTAAAACATAAGAAGACAGCATCAGACCAACTAAGCCCATGTTGATCAAAGTAGCACCAATACCAGAATTAGCAATGAAATCAGTTGTCAATTTTCCAGATGAATCGAAAATCTCTCGAATCCCCGAAAGCCGAAAGGAATTATAATAGAAACCAATTCCGACTGTCAGCGAAAAAAAGCCAAAAATAATCCAAATGAGAGGAAAGTGATATTCATTGGAAACCAATGTATTTTCGACGATTGAATAGCTGAATAACCTCAAAACAGCAGTAAAAGTCATCGCAATCAACCCAGAGGTGAATCCAATATTATAAAGTGTGAATCCACGATGGAAAACTAAAGTTTGAGCAGCTAAGGGCGGAAGAAGTAGACCAATTGCTATGCCAGCTAAATTCCCCAATAAAATACCTATCAGTAAAGGAAAACGCATACCAAAAGTGATATAACTAACGACCGGTGATAATGCGCTACCAAACAGTCCGATCATGATGTACTGAGAAAAAGGTTTATTGACAAATACAGCGTATAGATACACACCTAAAATGATTGAGATAGAATTATAAAGGTTTTTGCCAAAAAAAGAGAAACCGGTAACTGTTAGAATCGAAGCAAATAAGGGACCGTTTAAAATCACCTTGTGCCGATAAGCTAAAAGCACAGAAAGTAAGGTCAAAATCCCTACATTTATGAATGCGCTTCCGAAACCGCCTAAAGCAAAATAATCTGTCAAAAGATTGCTTGGCGAGGTAAGAATAGTTAGCAATCCACTCCAATTATCAGTAGGAGTACCAGAAAGCAAGCCAATAAAAAGAAAAAAAGCACCTGTAAAACCAAGATAAAAATACTTTCTTTTCTGTGAAACGATTCGTTTTTGAGGATGAATATAAATAACGTCAGTTTCGTTTTCCATTACACACCTTCTTTTTCATTTTCTTTAACTATAACTTGAAATGAAAGATTTGGTCAACTATCATTTAGGTCAAAACTAAAAATGTAAGGGAACCCATTGAATTTAACCAAATTTTTTTAATTTTGCAAAAAAAGTTAAAGAAGACTGAGAAAAAAATTTAAAATATAACGTTTTGAGTAAAATGTTTGCAAAAAATGCTAAAAATAGGGTACAATAAAACAACATATACTGCAGTAAAGAAGTGGGGGAGTTTTAATGAGAAGAAAAGTCTATACCAAGGATCAAATTCTAAAAGCTGCTTATGATGTTGTTGCAAAGGAAGGGTTTAAAGGATTTACTGCGAGAAATATTGCTAAAAAGATGGGGATTTCGACACAGCCGATTTATCTGGAATTCAAAAACATGGAAGATTTAAAAAATACGTTGCTGGATTCTATCTTTGAACAACTAAAAGAAGATGTTTTCCCTATTGAACGTACTGGTGATAAAATCATTGATCTCGGTTTGAACTATATCTACTTTGCAAAAAAGCATCATAGTCTTTACATGGCATTGTACATTGATGAACATGGGGACGGAAAGAAAATGCATGATTTTTCATACAATTATTTCTGTGAAATAGTTAAAGAAGATGAAAGATACAATCAATTATCGGATGAATATGTCGATGCTCTGCATACTGGTACGTGGGTAGCAGTGACTGGCTTAGCGTCATTGATGTCATCAAATATCATGCATCCAACAGAAGAACAAATCATTGCACTGATCAAACGGACAATTGACTCGATTTTAGCATTAGATAATCCTGAAATAATCAGATAGTGTTCTATCAGTATGAATTTGATCGGTAAGTCCGTTGGCTGCAAACTGTCAATGGACTTTTTTGCTAAAAAAAGCGATTTCTGTTATTTATCTATTAGAAATAGGCTTGACATTTCGTGGAAAAAGTTTAAAAATAGTACTTACGGAAGGTTGGCAGAGTGGTAATGCACCGGACTCGAAATCCGGCGAACCGGCTAATACCGGCGCGCAGGTTCAAATCCTGTACCTTCCTTATATCAACGATTAGAGGTTGTAAAGAAGCTGTCCTGCATCAAGTAATAAGAACGGCCAAACAAAAATAGCTTTTCCTATTTTTTCGTTTGGTTGGACTTATTACCGCAGATGCAAGCTTTTGAACACCGTTTGTTCGGAATAAGGGGCTGTGACAAGGCTTTTGTCACAGCCCCTTATTTTTGTTGTACTTTTAGCCTACAATATTTTTTGATTCCCCCTGAGTACTATTTTTTATAAATGCTAGTAAATCAATCTTCTTTGGCCTTTTTTTTGATAAAAAAAATACTAGATGTAAGATAAAAGTGTAAAAACGATTTGTTTTAGGAGGGAAAACGATGTGTACCGCAATCACTTATGCGACGAAAGACCATTATTTTGGAAGGAATTTTGATTATGAGATGTCTTATAATGAAGTAGTCACTATTACTCCAAGAAATTATCGTTTCGATTTTAGAAAGGTAAAAAATTTAGATAAACATTATGCAATGATTGGGATAGCAGCTGGGGTAGCCAACTATCCACTCTATTATGAGGCTACAAATGAAAAAGGATTGAGTATGGCAGGACTGAATTTTCCTGGCAATGCTGATTATAAAGAATTACAAGAAGGAAAAGATAACGTTGCACCATTTGAGTTTATTCCATGGATACTAGGGCAATGCTCAACCATAGACGAAGCTAAAGAATTATTGACTACTATCAATCTAGTCAATATCGATTTTAGTGAAAAACTACCCTTGTCACCTTTACACTGGTTATTAGCTGATAAAGAAAAATCGATAGTAATTGAAAGTATGAAAGATGGACTTCATTTATATGATAATCCTGTCGGTGTGTTGACAAATAATCCACCATTTGATTATCAATTATTTAATCTGAACAATTATCGCTCGCTATCAAATGGAACACCAGAAAATCATTTTTCAAACCAGATCAGCTTGGATGTTTATAGTCGTGGGATGGGAGGATTGGGCTTACCTGGAGTTCTCTCTTCTGTTTCTCGATTTGTAAAAGCCACATTTACTAAAATGAATGCTGCATCAGGTGATTCAGAATCTGAAAGTATCAGTCAATTTTTTCATATACTAGGCTCAGTCGAGCAACAAAAAGGAGTATGCGATACTGGAGAAGGAAAATACGAATATACGATTTATTCTTCTTGCTGTAACGTTGATAAAGGGATTTATTATTATCGTACGTATGAAGACAGTCAAATTACTGCTGTAAATATGAATAAAGAAGACTTGGATCGTCATGAATTGGTCAGTTATCCAGTCATAAAAGAGCAACAGATAAACTATGTCAATTAATTAATGAATAGATCCGTTTGGTATCATATTTTCTGATACAGTCATAATTAGACACGATCTTTAGGTCGTGTCTTTTTTTGCTGGTTTTTTTGGAAATAGCATCCACTAATATTTTTTTAACACGAAGAGAATAAGATAGCCTCAAAAAAGAAAACATGGTAAATTAGATATTGGGACTTTATTTTCTGTAAAAACAGAAACTTTCATCTTTTGTTTTCACGTGACGAAACTGTAAGAGAGAAAATATTCGTCCGCTATTTATTCTATGATAAGATGCATATGAATGAAATAAACAGTAATTTTATATTAGGATGTGAAAGTTAAATGTGCGGTATTGTAGGTTTTGTTAACGACAAGGACAACAAAAAAACAATTATTAATACAATGATGGATCGAATCGTTCACCGTGGACCTAATAGTTCAGGAGAATATATCGATAAACATGTTGCTTTAGGATTCAGAAGATTAAGTATTATTGACTTAGAGGGCGGTACTCAGCCTATTTACAATGAAGATCGGACAAAGATCATTATTTTTAATGGCGAAATCTATAATTACCAGCCTTTGAGAGAAGAATTGATTGCAGCTGGCCACGTTTTTCAAACACATGCAGATACAGAAGTCCTTTTGCATGGTTACGAAGAATGGGGAACAGAATTATTGCAAAAGATCCGCGGAATGTTTGCTTTTGCTATTTGGGATAATGAAAAGAATGAGTTATTCGGTGCAAGAGACCACTTTGGGATCAAACCATATTATTATGCAGAAATGAACGGAACATTTATGTTTGGTTCAGAAATCAAAAGTTTTCTGCCTCATCCTGATTTTAACAAAGAATTGAACAAAGAAGCGTTGAAACCTTATATGACTTTCCAATATTCTCCATTAAACGGCGAAACATTCTTCAAAGATGTCTATCGTTTGCCTGAAGGCCATTATTATACGTATAAAGATGGAAAACTAGACATTCAGCAATATTGGGATGCAGATTTTGAAACAAAAGAAACGCATTCCCGACAAGAATGGATCGAAAAAATCGACGAAACCGTTCAAGCTTCTATTGAAGCACATACGGTCAGTGATGTAGAAGTTGGTTCTTTCTTATCCAGCGGGGTTGATTCCAGTTATGTAACCTCTGTATTGAAACCAGATCATTCTTTCTCAATCGGGTTTGATGATAAAACCTATAATGAAGCGATTGAAGCCAGAAAACTAACCGAACTATTGGATTTAGATAATACAGCAGCAGTGATCGACGGAGACATGTCGTTCAAAGCATTCCCTTTGATCCAGTATCACTTAGATGAACCTGATTCAAATCCTTCTTGCGTACCTTTGTACTTTTTAGCAAATCTTGCTTCACAAAGCGTGCGGGTAGTCCAATCTGGAGAAGGGGCGGATGAACTGTTTGCGGGATACCAAACGTATGGATTCCATACGAATTCAAAATTCATCCGTGTGATTGCTCAAGGATTGAAAAAATTACCAAAAGGAACACGCTATAATTTAGGACGTAAAATCGGAAAAATGAAAAATTTCCATGGACGGATCCATTTATATGAATCACTTGCTCCTGCAAAAGAATATTTTATCGGTCATGCTCGAGTGTTCGAAGAATCAGAAGCATCAGAAGTGTTGACACCAAAATATCAAACAGCACCATCTGTGGATGAAATCATGACTGTTCATTACGAGAAAACAGAAGGAATCAAAGATGAAGTCAATAAGATGCAATATGTCGATCTTCATCAATGGATGCCAAAAGATATCTTGTTGAAGGCAGATAAACTTTCTATGGCAAGTTCTTTGGAAGTCCGAGTACCTTTATTGGATATCGAAGTCATGAAATTGGCTCAACAAATACCAAGTAAGTTCTTATTGAATCAAAACAACACAAAAGATATTTTCAGACAAGCTGCGAACAAACATCTTCCGGAAGAATGGTCGAATCGTGTGAAATTAGGATTCCCTGTGCCAATCAAAGCTTGGTTGAAAGAAGAACACGGCTACGAACAAGTCAAAGCATTATTCGAAGCAGATTTTGCAAAAGAATTTTTTGATCAAGAAAAAATCATGAAGTTGCTAGATGACCATCACGAAGGACGTAAAGAAGAGCAAAGAAAAATCTGGACAATCTTCAGTTTCTTGACATGGTATAAAGTCTACTTTGTAGATGAAACGATTCCGCAAGCAGAAGCAATCGACTATGTGACTGTTTGATGAAAATCAAATATCAATAAAAAATAGGTTTGCTCCTACCGTTTAACACCGAGTGATAAGAAACAATTAAAAAAAACAGCTCTTCCCGTTTTATAGATATTATGACTTGTGGTTCGGATTTGGCAGAGGAACACCATTGTTTCGAACATAAGGGGTTGTGACACGATTTTCGTCACAACCCCTTTACATATGTTCAATAATCGATTTCTTTTTCTTTTGTCCCATCTTTTTTATAAATGACCAAAGTTGATTCTTTGTTTTGTGCTACTTGCTTTCCTTTTTCGATCGCTTCTTTCTTTGTATCAAAATGGTTGCTAGCCTTTTTTGCTCCTTTAGATTTCACGATCCATTGTTCTTCGGCATATTCTACGATCACATCTGAATCAAGCAATTTTCCGGCACGAGGATTCGTATCATGTTTATCCGACTTACTTGGATTTTTTTCTTTTTCGAATGTTCGTCTTTCTGATTCACTAGCATTTTCATACCACTCTTTTGCTTGATCAATGGCAATTGGGATCGCACGGCTATCAGGGTAACCCTCATCTAATAGAGCATTTGCGATGTCGATCGCCTTTTTTCTTGTCAGTTTATCTAAGTTTTTCATTGATGCAGGAAAGTCCTTCATGTTCCATGGCATATTAGTATCCCCCTTTATTTAAAAAAACATAGTCTCTATAAACAAGTGTAAGGGTATTTATACAAAAAGAAAAAGATTTTGTCTGAGAAGTAAAACCGTTGTATTTATCGTCAAGTAGTTTTACTTAACAAAATCGTGAAAAACACTAGCAATCTGGAAAAAATCATGGTAAGATAATCAAGTCTGAGAGTCATCTTAGAGGATTCTTGTAAAAATGGGAGGGAAAATCATGCGCGTAAACATCACTTTAGAGTGTACTTCTTGTAAAGAACGTAACTATCTAACAAGCAAAAACAAACGTAACAATCCTGATCGTTTGGAAAAACAAAAATATTGCCCACGCGAACGCAAAGTTACTTTGCACCGTGAAACAAAATAATGTTTTTAAAGTTCTCAATTCCTTGCTGGTCAAAGAATTGAGACTTTTTTTATCTCAAAACATCTAAAATCATAAGGAGCGGATAATATGTTTATTTCCATGTGGGCACAAGATAAAAATGGTCTGATCGGCAAAAATGGTTTGTTACCATGGCGATTGCCAAATGATATGCGTTTCTTTCGCGAACATACAATGGATCGAATTTTAGTGATGGGAAGAAAGACCTATGAAGGAATGGGGGATCTTTCACTTCCTTATCGTCATATCATCGTGTTGACAACGCAACCAAATTTCCGTACGAAAGAAAATGCGGAAGTAATGCATTCGATTGATGAACTTTTGTCGTATAGTCAAACGATCTCAGAAGATATCTATGTTTCGGGTGGTAGTCGGATTTTTCAAGAACTTCTTCCTTACACTGGTCGGATCTGGCGAACATTGATCGATAGCACGTTTGAAGGCGATACGTATATTGGGAATATTGATTTTTCAGACTTCGCCCTTATAGAGGAGTATGAGGGGATAACGGATCAAGAAAATCTATATGCCCATCGTTTTCAAAAATGGGAAAGAGTAAAAAATAGGGTTGCTTCAAAAGAAGAATAAAATCTATGCGTCTAGTTTGTTAATAAGAACAAAAGCATCTCACGACTAATCGTGAAGATGCTTTTTTTAGTTAAAATCAATTTAGTTTTTCTTTGATATCATTGACCATTTCCTGACTGGCAATAGGTCCGTTATATAGCCAGCTAGATTCAGGTCCGAATTGCAGTACATGATTGTCTGTCACTGCTTTAAGATTCTTCCAGCTTGGTTCATTGAACATGGCAGCATCTTTGTCACTGTTCACAAGGATGATGTAGTCAGCATCTAATTCAGCTAGCTTTTCAGAGGAAACAGCAGACCAGTCAGAAGTGGCTTTTTTGGAGACCTCTTCCACTAGATCAGGAACACCAAATTCCAGATCGTCGTATACGATTCTTCCACTTGACCGATTTTTGCTGACCATAAAGGCTGAGTTGTTGGTCACCCACAACACTGCAGCTGTCTTGTTCTCGATTTTATCTGCTAGTTCTTCTCGAGTTTTCTTGATGGATTTTTGATAATCGGAAATGATTTTTTCTGCCTCTTTTTCTTTTGCCAAAGCTTTGCCGACATCTTTTAGTTGTTCTTCCCATGTGACATCTGTTCCGTTTTTTACAACATAAGTTGGCGCGATTTTGCTATATTGTTCGTATTTCCCGCCTTCGACAGTAGCGGAAGAAGAAATCAACAGCAAATCAGGTTCAAAGCTTAACACTTTCTCATAAGGAAGGTCATAAGAAATCGTTGGGACATCCTTTAAATCATCTTGCAGATAATCTTGAATGGAACCACTGCCAACAGTCCACTGGGCGATAGGTTTTTCCCCTAGTGCAATCAGATAGTCTTCTAAGTAACTGCCGATGATCCGTTTGGGCGCGTTTGGAATCTCTACTTTATGTCCAAGTGTATCTGTGACTGTATGAGTACTATTGGATGAAGTCGTCGAATTGGCAGTTGTAGCTGTTTCTTTATCTGAAGAGGGGGAGCAAGCGCTCAGTACTCCAGCCAGCAGCAATATGCTAGATAATGTGAATACTTTTGTTTTTAATTTCATTTCTTTCCTCCTGACATAATTGAGAATCTTTCTCATTGGTTATTATTCCTGATATTTCGAACGCTGTCAACCGCTTCATTTGGCTATAGATATGAAAGTAGCGCTTGACGAAATGTTGAAACAGCGTCATAATTGAGAATGATTTTCAGCGAAAGGATGGGTGAAATGACGAGATTAAGAGCAGCTGACATTGCAGCCGGCTACGAAAACAAAAAAATCATTGAAAACATGTCTGTTACGATTCCTGAAGGGAAAATCACTAGTTTGATTGGGCCAAATGGAAGTGGAAAATCTACTTTATTGAAAAGTTTTACCCGTATACTACCTGTGAAATCAGGAAAGATCATTGTCAATAACTCTGATATCTCTACATACAGTTCAAAAGAACTTGCAAAAAAAATTGCATTATTAGCACAAACTAGTGAACACCCTACAGGTATGACAGTAGAAGAAGTAGTATCTTACGGACGATACCCTTATCAAAAACTGTTCAGTGGCATGGACACGCAAGATCATGAAGCAATCGAGTGGGCGTTGGATGCTACAGGTCTAGCTGGATTTCGTATGCGGGATATCGCAACGCTGTCTGGTGGACAAACCCAGCGTGTCTGGATCGCTATGGCGCTTGCTCAGGAAACAGATATCTTGATCTTGGATGAACCGACAACATTTTTAGATCCGGCACACCAATTAGAGATCCTACAGTTATTGACTGAAATCAATCAAATGAAACAAACAACGATCTTGATGTCGATTCATGACATTAATCATGCTTCACGTTTTTCAGATTATTTATTAGCAATGAAAAACGGTAAGTTGATCACAGAAGGTACACCTGAAGAAGTGATCACAAAAGAGTGTATGAAAAAAATATTTGAGATTGATGCAACGATTGTCACGCTTCCAAGAACAAATAAACCAGTTTTTCTAACCTATGATTTGTTGCCAAAAGAGCAGGAGGATCAATTATGAGGACTATGAAGAAAAATAGACTCCTGCTTTTGGTCTGTTTTGTTCTTTTGATTATTTTTTTTGTTGCTCTTTCAAATGGCGCAGCGACTGTGGGAAAAGCAGATTTTTGGCAGGCGTTGTTTGATTTTGATAGATCAAAACAAAGTCACCAAATCATACGAAATATTCGTTTGCCTCGTGTGGCGGGAGCATTTCTTGTAGGGAGTTGTTTTGCATTGAGCGGTGCATTGATGCAAGGAGTGACAAGAAATCCTTTAGCAGATTCAGGCTTACTAGGAATCAACGCGGGTGCTTCGTTGGCAATGGCCCTTAGTTTTGCTTTTTGGCCTAAAGCTTCTGATTTTTCTGTATTTCTAATGTCATTGGCAGGTTCTTTTGCTGTAACTTTGCTCGTATTTGGTTTTTTGCAGTTTTCGAAAATGGGCATGAATCCTTTACAGCTGATTTTAGCTGGCGTAGCTATTAGTTCTTTTTTTACTGCTATCAGCCAAGCACTGACCCAATTCTTTAATCTGCAGCAGGATCTTGCTTTTTGGTTTGTAGGCGGAGCTGCCAATATCACATGGAAACAATTAGCAGTATTGTTTCCTTTATATATACTTGCTGTTTTGGTTTCTTTTTCATTAGGAAAAGCAATATCTTTGATTCATTTGAGTGAAACACATGCATTAGCTCTTGGAAGTCATCCTAAACGAACGCGGTTGATTGTTTTCTGTCTAGTCGCAGTGTTGGCAGCCATAGCAGTTTCGTTAGTCGGTCCAGTCTCCTTTATTGGACTGTTGGTTCCGCCAGTTGTTCGTGGAATGGTTGGAACGGACTATCGTTATGTTCTACCTGTCTCTTTTTTAGTTGGCGGTGGATTGGTTATGTTGGCGGATTTTACAGCGAGGATGATCAATCCCCCTTTTGAAACACCTTTTGGATTAGTCATTGCATTGATTGGCGTTCCGTTTTTACTGATACAAGTAAGGAGGGAACAACGGTGAAAAAAATATATTGGACGTTTTATTTCTTGCTTTTTGTACTTGTCATCCTGTCTATAGGTAGTTTAATGATTGGTACGCCTTTTATTTACCTGGATCAGCTTTTTGCCACGTTCATAGGGAAAGAATCATCTTCTTTGGCGCTGATTGTTAGAGAATTTCGAGTTCCTCGATTACTGATCAGTTTATTAGCAGGAGCTTGTCTTGGCGTTTCTGGTTATATCTTGCAAGGAGTAACAAGAAATGAATTGGCAGATTCTAGTATATTGGGCATTAATGCCGGAGCAGGATTTTTAGTGATGCTTTATTTAGGTTTCTTTTCGCACTATTCGCTGCCGTTTCTATTGCTAGTTGTAGCCTTTCTAGGTGGTGTTTTAGCTGCTTGCTGTGTCTATCTTGCGGCCTATGATCGAAATGGCTTTTTGGGTATGAATCGAATCTTATTGTCCGGTATTGCCGTTAATGCCGGCCTTTCTGCATTAACATTGCTATGCACGATCCAATTATCTAAGGAAAATTATGGATTTGTGAATGCATGGTTAGCGGGATCAATCTGGGGTGCGAGCTGGCCTTATGTTTGGGCATTGCTTCCATGGGCGGTTATCTTAATTCCGCTAGGAGGACTTTATGCACAGAGGATTGGATTGCTATCATTTGGTCAAGAACGCGCGCAAGGATTAGGCCTTAACGTGGCTAAAAGTCAAAAAATCCTTTTGTTGTTAGCTGTTGCTTTGGCAAGCGGTAGTGTAGCGGTGACAGGTAGTTTATCTTTTGTAGGACTACTAGCTCCTCATGCTGCGAAGCTAGTCGTACGTAAAGAAAATAACTGGACCTTTGTTCTGAGCGGTTTGTTCGGTTCCATTTTTGTGCTTAGTGCAGATATGGTTGCTAGAGTGATTCTACCAAGTGGGGAAGTACCTACAGGAATTTTGATTGCCCTTTTTGGTGCGCCATATTTTCTGTATGCACTTTTTATCAGACAAAAACACGCGCTGAACAGTTGAAATTCATTAAAAAAGGAAGGTCAATCATTTCTAGGTCTTCTTTTTATTCTATTTATGCATTTATTTGAAAGTTCGATTGCTATTTTTCTTTTTTTCCTATACCATTTTATGAGAGAAGGAAGGGTGAGTTTTTGGACCAATTGAAAGTAAGATTACGCCGGAAAGGAATCGAAAAGCTGAAAAATCTGGCCAAAAGTGGCAAGAAAAAGGAAAAAGAACAGCGAATTTATAAACAGCTATTCGCCAGCGAGTACTGGAAGTCAGCAAAAGTGATAGGGACGACTTTATCGAATGAATTTGAACTGGATACACAGCCGGTTATCCAACGAGCAGAAAAAGAACAAAAGAAAATAGTTGTACCTAAAACTTTGCCGAAACGTCAGATGGCGTTTTATGAAATGGATGAACAGTCCGTTCTTGTACGTTCGAGTTTTGGTGTTCTTGAGCCACAATCAGAGAAGCTCTATTTGCCGGAGATGATCGATCTCCTCATTGTACCAGGTATTATCTACAATAGAGCCGGTTATCGAATCGGTTTTGGCGGTGGTTATTACGACCGGTATTTAAATAATTTTCATAAAAAAACATGTAGCCTTGTTTTTCGTGAACAATTGAATGAACAATGGCAACCGGAGAGCTTTGATCAGAAGATCCAACAATTGTTTATTGACTAAAATGAAATGGGAGGTTTTCATGAATTATCAACAGCAAATAAAATTGCGTGCATGGTTAAGACGACCGTTATGGACCTATGCTTTTTTAGGGATACAGACAGCGGTCTTCCTCATGATGGAATTATTTCCGCGACTTGAGATCCCTTATTATGCCGGAATGTATGGTCCTTATCTTGTTCACTTCAATGAATGGTGGCGTTTAGTGACACCAATCTTCATCCATTTTGGACTGATGCATTTCGTAATGAACTCACTGATACTGTATTTTATGGGGCAGCAAATCGAGGCAATCTATGGCCATTGGCGTTTTTTCTTGATTTATATGTTCAGCGGGATAATGGGAAATACAGCAAGCTTTGCTTTTAACGAAGCGAATGTTCTGTCTGGTGGTGCGAGTACTTCGATATTCGGTTTGTTCGGTGCGTTGTTTATCTTAGGGTTTCATTTTAAACATAACCCAGCGATCCAGCAGCTAGTCAGACATTTTCTTTTATTTATTGTGTTGACATTTGTTTTTGGTCTTCTGGATACCTCTGTAGATGTTTGGGGACATGTCGGTGGGCTAATTGGCGGATTAGTGTTAGGGAATGTTTTGGGTCTACCGAAACAACAGACAAGCTATTCGATACACCAAAGGATTCTTTCTACACTAGTTTTTGTATTTCTTTTTGTAATATGTATTTTACTGGGTTTAAAAAAATATGGTTTACTTGTATAATATGAAGGAAGTGCTTAAAGATGGAGAGCTTATATGATGTACAGCAGCTGTTCAAAAAATTTGGCATCTTTATCTATGTGGGTGCACGCATCTATGACATTGAATTAATGACTATCGAATTGCGTAATCTGTATGATAGCCGTTTGATTGATCATGATACATACATGACAGCGTGGCGCATATTAAAAAGAGAGCACCGAATTGAAGAAAGCCGAAAGAAAGGAAATTTGTAATGGACAAGAAGATTATTGGGATTGATTTAGGTGGAACAACAGCAAAATTTGCAATTTTAACACCAGAAGGAGAGATTCAACAAAAATGGAGCATCGATACCAATATTTTGGATGATGGTAAGCATATCGTTCCTGAAATCATTGAATCAATCAACCATCGTTTGAATTTATATAATATGAAAGCCGAAGACTTTATCGGAATCGGCATGGGTACCCCAGGAAGCGTGGACAGCGAAGCTGGAACGGTTATTGGTGCGTATAACTTAAACTGGACAGAAGTTCAATTTGTGAAAAAACTGATCGAGGCAGGAACAGGAATCAAATTCGCTATCGATAATGATGCGAATGTTGCTGCTTTAGGTGAACGATGGAAAGGTGCTGGAGAAAACGATCCAGACGTTGTATTCGTTACTCTAGGAACAGGTGTTGGCGGTGGTATCGTTGCTGGCGGAAATTTGATTCACGGCGTGAGCGGAGCAGGCGGAGAGATCGGCCATATCACTGTGGATCCTGAAGGGTTCGAATGTACTTGCGGTAAACGCGGATGTTTAGAAACTGTGTCTAGCGCTACTGGTGTGGTACGTCTAGGTCGTTACTTGGCAGAAGAATACGCAGGAGATTCAAAACTGAAAGCAATGTTAGACAACGGTGAAGAAGTAACAAGTAAAGATATCTTTGAAATGGCTCAAGAAGACGATCCGTTTGCATTGATGGTTGTTGATCGCGTATGCTTCTACTTAGGTTTAGCTTGCGCCAACTTGGGGAATACATTGAATCCGTCAAGTATTGTGTTAGGTGGAGGAGTATCGGCAGCAGGAGAATTTTTACGTAGCCGTGTAGAGAAATATTTTAAAGAATTTACTTTCCCGCAAGTAAGAGAATCAACAAAAATCAAATTAGCAGAGCTTGGTAATGAAGCTGGTGTCATTGGTGCTGCCTCATTAGCCTTGAAATTTGCTTAAAAAAACGGAGGCATTACATGGTTTTATGGGTAATTAATATCATTTTGCTATTGATTGTGCTTGCAATCATCTTTTGGGAAGTCTATCTACGAGTAATGGCCAAGCGTTCAGCAACGACTTTGACAGAAGAAGAATTTCGAGAAGGAATGAGAAAAGCACAAGTAATCGATGTTCGCGAAAAAGATGTGTTTGATGCTGGGCATATTTTAGGTGCAAGAAACATCCCTTACACTGTTTTGAAAGATTCATTAGGATCTATTCGAAAAGACCAGCCTGTCTATATTTACGATCAAAAGAAAAGCTTGAGCATCCGTACAGCAAATAAATTACGTAAAGCAGGTTATCAAGAGATTTATTTACTTAAGGGTGGATATGACGGATGGTCTGGAAAAATCAAAAGTAAAAAAGTATAAAACAGATGATTGTATGACAGCTTTAAAAACCGAATCAATCATTAGATTTTGACCAAGATCACATGAACGGCGCAATGGATAGTTGTGCCGTTCATTTTTTTTATTTTGTGCTATTATCTACATATATAAGCTAAGCGAAAAGGCAGAAAGAAGGAAACAACTATGATCAAATTAAAACGTGTTTACCTTGATGCTGAAAAAGAGGATGGCTATAGAATACTCGTGGATAGGTTCTGGCCACGAGGAATTTCAAAAGAAAAAGCGCAGTTAGATCTGTGGTTGAAAGAAATTGCACCTAGTAATGAAGCACGCAAAACTTTTGACCATGTACCAGAACGATTTGCTTCATTTGCAAAGAAATACCAGCAAGAATTGATTTTCGAAGAAGAAAAGAAGCAAGCTATTTTTAAACTCAGTCAACTTATGAAAGAACATCCAGTCATTACTTTTGTTTATGGTGCAAAAAATGAACATCAGAACCATGCTGTTTTATTGAAAAAATTTATCGAAATGGAGGCATGCAAATGAAAATAGGGATCATTGGTGCCGGACCTAGAGGATTAAGTATAGCAGAAAGGATTCTCCATAATAATCAGGACAGACATTCTCTTGAACTTTTTCTTTTCGATCCCAATGGTCCTGGAGGTCGAGTTTGGCGGTTGAATCAGCCACCGGAGTTATTAATGAATTCTGTTTCTCAACAAGTGACGCTTTTTACAGATGAAACATTGTCCAGTGGAGGATTGGTAACACAGGGACCCAACTTGTTTCAATGGAGTAAAGGACCTGCTACAGATTATATCGAACAGACGGTAACCAAAAATAAGCAACTAATTATAGAAGAAATCAATCGTCTGGAAAAAGATCAGCAATCTACTCGATGTTTATACGGACTCTATCAACGCTGGTTTTTCTCAAAGTTGCAAGAAGAATTTCCAGCTTCTATTCAGTTTGTTTATTCTTTAGTAAAAAAAGTCAGCAAAAGAAAAGATGGTTATCTTTTACAGACAGATCAGCAAAGCTATTCTATCGATCAGCTTGTTTTAGCAAGCGGTCACTGGGAAAATGATGAGACAGAAGAAGAAAGAGTGTGGGTAGACTACGCAAAGAAAAATGATTTACTGTATCAGCTTCCTTCTAATCCTGCAGATGTCGATCTTTCGAAGATACCGCCTAAAGAAAATGTCTTTTTAAGAGGTCTAGGCTTAAGTTTTTTTGATTATGTCGGATTGTTTACAGTATCAAGAGAAGGGCGCTTCGAGAACGAAAAAGGAAAACTTGTCTATCATCCATCAGGCAAGGAACCGATTGTATACAGTGGATCAAGAAGGGGGCTCCCTTATTACCCTCGAGGAAGAAACCAAAAGCAAGGCGGATCAATGGCATGGCCACGGTTACTAACAAAAGAAAACCTGGAGCAATGGCATCAGTCGGGATTTTTGACTGGCGAAACATTTTTTGACTATCTGAAAAAAGACGTTGAGTTGTTTTATTACAAGAAAATCATCGAAGAATATCATTTGCCGATTCCAAAGAAAAATTTTGAGCATGATTTTCTCTCCCTCTCTTCAGAGGAGTGTCTCGGAAAGCATCCAGCACTAATCCCTTATAGATGGGATTGGTCGTATTTAGAAATTCCTCTTACCTATCAGGATGAGTCCTTTGCAGAAGCTAGCCGAGCATTTATTGAAGGGCAGATAAAAGAAGCGGAAAAAGGCAATTGCACAGGAGCATTTGCTTCAACATTTGATGCATTAAAAGACTGGCGTGATCCAATCCGGCAGGCTATTGAATGGCACGTTTTTTCTGCAAAGGAATACAAAGAAATACTATGGGGATGGTTTACTCATCTAAATAGCTTTTTAACGATCGGTCCGCCAGTCATTCGGACGAAAGAATTAGCAGCACTGATAGATGCGGGTATTTTTCATTTGTTCGAACCGCCATTTGATATTCAGCAAAAGCACAACCGCTATGTTATTTCTCTACAAGATAAAGAAATCAGCAGTCGCTATTTGATTGAAGCTCGATTGCCACAAACAAGCTTTTCTCGTTCAAGTAATCCTGTCATAAAAAATTTGAAGGAAAACAAACTTGTTCGCCCTTTTTCATTTTCAGATAATACAGGAAGTTATCATTCAGAAGCTATAGATGTTGAGCGAGGTACGAATCGCGTGATTGATGCTTCAGGGGAAATCCAGTCTGACTTTTATTGCTATGGAATACCTGTTGAAGGTGTGGATTGGCTAACTGCAGCAGTAGCTAGACCTTATACAGATCCATGGAATCTGAGACAGGCAGATAAAATAGCACAACTTATATTGACTGACAAATAAAAATACGCATGATGACTTATCTGTTCTTTCACAAGTCTTCATGCGTGTTTTTAAATAATTATTAACGAGAAACGCGTTTGCGCATTGCTTTTTTACGGTTTTCTTCGATCATTGCTTCTTTTTCGTCAATTGGATCGATCACTGTTTTTTTCACAGAAGCGACCAAACCAGCAACGGCAGCGGCTGTTGCCAGACTTCCTACTAATATTCCAGATACAAATTTTTTCATTGAATCCACCTCATTTATTATTTGTTATATCTATTATGGAACAAAAGAGAAAAAAAGGCTAGTTTTACGTTTGTTTGTAAACCTTTGCAAAAAATCCTTGAAAATGTTTACTAAATGTTTTATTATAAATTTACCATATGAATTTACGAAATTTTACTTTGTTTGTTTTCACCATAAAAGTAAACTTCGTTTTTTTAAATTATATATAATCAACAAACACAATTTTACTAATCAAAGGAGTGTTTTTTATGACAATTTTAGTACTAGGCGGAGCCGGTTATATCGGTTCGCACGCTGTAGACCAGCTAGTTCAAAAGGGGTATCCAGTAGCTGTGGTAGATAATTTGCTCACAGGTCACAAACAAGCAGTACATCCAGATGCTCATTTTTATGAAGGAGACATCCGGGATAAAGAATTTCTACGTTCCGTATTTGAAAAGGAACCGATTGAAGGAGTAATCCATTTTGCTGCAAGCTCTTTAGTAGGAGAATCTGTCGAAAAACCATTGATGTATTTCAACAACAACGTATACGGTATGCAAATCTTACTTGAAGTCATGCACGAGTTCAATGTGAATAAAATCGTGTTCTCTTCTACTGCAGCAACTTACGGAGAACCAAAAGAGTCTCCAATCACAGAAGATACACCAGCTAATCCTAAAAATCCGTATGGTGAAAGTAAATTGATGATGGAAAAAATGATGAAGTGGTGTGACCAAGCATATGGCATGCGCTATGTCGCTTTGCGCTACTTCAATGTAGCCGGAGCAAAAGCAGATGCATCTATCGGAGAAGATCATACACCAGAAACGCATCTTGTCCCAATCATTTTACAAGTAGCTCTTGGTCAAAGAAAAGCATTGGCTGTTTATGGAGACGATTATGATACACCAGATGGAACATGTATCAGAGATTATGTTCAAGTAGAAGATTTGATTGCTGCACATATTTTAGCTTTGGAATACTTGAAAGAAGGAAATGAAAGCAACTTCTTCAATTTAGGCAGCAGCAAAGGATACTCAGTCAAGGAAATGCTAGAAGCAGCTAGAGAAGTGACAGGAAAAGAAATTCCAGCAGAAATAGCACCAAGAAGAGCTGGAGATCCTAGCCGATTAGTCGCTTCAAGTGAAAAAGCGAGAGAGGTTCTGGGTTGGAAACCTGAATACACAGATATCAAAGCAATTATCAAAACAGCATGGGATTGGCATGTCAGCCATCCAAATGGTTATGAAGAATAGGGGAATGAGATATGTCAATCAGTCAAACGATTTGTGATTTTGCCACACTTGCGATCGAAGCTGGCGGATGGATGGAAATGGACCGCTTATATTTACAGAATCGTCTTTTAGGGATGGTAGGAGAAGATGCTCTAGAAAGCATTGAAGTAAGACCAGTTAAGGAAGAATCTGTAGACTTATTGGATCAGCTTGTCGCTAAGGCAAGAGAAAATGGTGTTCTTTCAGAATTGCCAGCAGAACAAGAGATTTTTGAAGCGCAATTAATGGATTTTCTCACACCGCCACCTTCAGTCGTCAATGCATTCTTTGCACAGCACTATTCGAAAAGCCCAGAGGAAGCAACTGAGTATTTCTTTAATTTAAGTAAGAAAAATGACTACATCAAAACAAGAGCCATCGCAAAAAACATCAAATTTCCGGCAGAGTCGGAGTATGGTGAACTGGAAATCACAATCAATTTATCTAAGCCAGAAAAAGATCCAAAACAAATCGCAGCAGAACGCGAGGCGGTAAAAGTAGACTATCCTACCTGCATGCTTTGCATGGAAAACGAAGGATATAGAGGTCGCTTGAACTATCCAGCCCGCACCAATCACCGGATTATTCGAATGAATCTAGACGGTGAAAGCTGGGGATTCCAATATTCTCCTTATGCTTATTACAATGAACATTCGATCATTTTATCAGAACAACACCGCCCGATGAAAATCACAAAGGAAACATTTGCTAGACTGCTTCGGATTACTGAAGTCTTGCCTCATTACTTTGTTGGTTCGAATGCTGACTTGCCGATTGTTGGAGGATCGATTCTTTCTCATGATCATTATCAGGCAGGACGTCATGAATTTCCTATGGCAAAAGCACCGATAGAAAAACTTATCAAACTAGCAGATTATCCGCAAGTCATCGCAGGAGTCGTGAAATGGCCGATGTCTGTGATCCGTTTGCAATCAACAGAGAAAAAATTGTTGATTGAAGCAGCTAACTCAGTATTGGAAAAGTGGAAAGCATATTCGGATGAAACAGTATCTATCAGAGCTTTTTCAGCAGATGGTACACCACACCATACGATTACGCCAATTGCACGAAGAAGGGACAATTACTTTGAGTTGGACCTTGTCCTTCGAGACAACAATGTTTCAGAAGAACATCCTGATGGGATTTTTCATCCACATAAAGATGTCCAACATATCAAAAAGGAGAACATTGGGTTGATCGAAGTAATGGGGCTTGCTGTTTTACCACCTCGTTTGAAACCAGAACTAGTAGAAGTAGAGCATTTCTTATTAGGAGAAGAAAACCAGATGGCTGAATATCATCGTCCGTGGGCAGAACAATTAAAAAAAGAACATCCTGATTTGACGAAAGATACGGTCACCGATGTCGTACAAAAATCTGTAGGTCAGGTTTTTGCACGTGTACTGGAAGACGCTGGAGTATTCAAGCGAGATGAAAAAGGACAGGCAGCGTTTGAACGATTTACTGCAATTTTATAAACGTAAAAAAGGAGGAGAGACAAATGGCAACAATTAAAGACATTGCGCAGTTGGCAGGAGTTTCTCCTGCTACTGTTTCAAGAGTTCTCAACTATGATCCTGATCTTTCCGTTGGCTTAGCCACAAAGCAAAAAATTTTTGAAGCAGCAGAACGCTTAAATTATACGAAACATCGTAAAAATGCAGCAAATACTAAGCAAACGCTTCGCCTGATCCAGTGGTACGACGATACGGAAGAGCTTGAAGATCTTTATTATTTATCTATTCGTCTAGGAATCGAAAAAAAGGCAGAAGAAGCAAACGTTACTTTATTGAAAGAAACGTGGGATTCCATTAGTGATCTTCCGACAGATGGAACGATCGCACTAGGAAAATTCGACGAAGCTCAGTTATTAGAAATGAAAGGATCCCAAAATGCCTTGCTTTTGGTAGATTCTGACGGCACTTCTCAAGGAATCGACTCTCTAGTTGTCGACTTTAAGTCAAGTGTTCAAAAAGTCATTGAACATTTTGTCTCCCATAAAGCGCAACATATCGCTATGCTTGCTGGAACAGAATATACGAAGAAAAACCATCAGCGGCTAAAAGATCCCAGAATTATGGCATTTCAACAAGTTTTGGCAGAAAAAGGCTACGACGAAGGTCCAATTATCGAAGCAGATTTTTCTGTCGAGTCAGGATATCAAGCAGTGAAGCAGTATTTAAAAACGAATCCGCATGTTCCTGATGCGCTTTTTGCAGCTAATGATGCATTAGCGATTGGCGCACTGAAAGCGATTCAAGAAAAAGGTTTAGTGGTACCAGAAGATATTTCTGTGATGGGTTTCAATGATGTCAGTGTAGCGAAATATGTAACGCCCTCTCTTTCTACTGTAAAAGTTTATACCGAATGGATGGGAGAGCTAGCAGTGGAGACGATTCTTCAATTAAGTAATTCCAAAGCACCGGTTTCAAGAAAGATTATTGTGGAAACAGAGTTGATTATTCGAGAATCAACGAAATAAAAGATGGAAAAGCTGTGGGGAAATGAAGTGATACCGCAGCTTTTTTGTGTTTCAGGAAGGGGCAAAATTTGCCCGCCAGCAGATAATCATGTATCATTGTACTAGTTTTGCCTTTGGTATTTTCATCCTCAGAATAAAAAAGTATGCTACAATGGAAGGCGAGAATGTCATAGCAGAAAGGATCAAATATATGATTACATTAGGAATAGATACTGCAAACCAAACTTTGGCGATCGGTGTGGTAGAAGACGAACAAATTCTTGGACAAATACAAACAAATATCAAACGCAACCACAGTGTAACACTGATGCCTGCAATCGACCAATTGTTTGCAGATCTTCAAATAAGTCCAAAAGACATTGACCGAATCGCGGTTTCTGATGGTCCCGGTTCTTATACAGGGCTTCGTATAGGTGTAACGACAGCAAAAACGATTGCTTATACATTAGATAAAGAGCTAGTAGGAGTATCTAGTCTGAAAACCATCGCGGCTAATTGCATCGGTGTGGATAAAATTATTGTGCCCATGTTTGATGCTCGAAGAAAAAATGTATACGCTGGGGCATACCGCTGGAAAGAAAATAGATTAGAAATTGTACTTGAAGATGTACATATTTCTGCTTCTGATTTGTTCACACAACTACAAAAGCTGAATGAAGCTATTTATTTCGTCGGGAGTGATTGTCACAAATTCTTCTATGAAATAAAGGAAATATTGCCTAGTGCGATGATTAATACAGTTCCAGCATGGGATATTCCAAGTGGTGTAACTGTGGCTCAATTAGGTGCTTTAGCTGAACCAGTTGCAGAGAAACAAGCTTTTCTTCCTCGCTATTTAAAACGGGTAGAAGCAGAAGAAAAATGGTTGGAGACGCACACACCTGGAGACGAAAGTTATGTTGAAAAAATTTAGAGCGTATGCCAGAAGCTTTTTTCAAGATAAAATGATTTATACAGAAAAAACAATCGAACAAATCGATCGTCGTTACGTACTAAGAGAATTGACTACAGAAGATATCAAAGAGCTGCTGGATGTCGAACGAGAAGTCTATAATGGCGAATTGCCATGGACAAAAAGTGCCTTTATATCAGAATTGAAGTCACCGCTTCCTCATCTATATCTAGGTATCTTTGATAATGGAAGAATGATTGGTTTTATCGGTTCAAGAGCGTTCGGTTTAGATTGCCATATCACGAATATTGCCGTTCGACCGGCATATCAGCGTAAACGAATCGGTTCGCTGCTTATTGACGAAATCGAGAACTTTGCTATAATGAATCGCTGTGAGACGATGTCATTAGAAGTGCGTATGAGTAATCAAGATGCACAAAGACTTTATCGGAAGTTAGGTTTTCAAGCAACAACGATCAAAAAAAGATATTACACTGAAACAAAAGAAGATGCGTTGGATATGATAAAACTTTTAGAAAATGAGTGAGATTAGTTGATTTGCAGAAAAAAAGATTTTGATGAAGCGTACTTGGCAGAATGCGTATGGATGATTAGCGAAAATGCTTATCCACATGGTTCACCTTGGACGAAAATGCAGTTTTTGGCAGACATCCAACAGCCTCACTCTGATTATCTGCTTTTAGTTGAAGATAACCAGATCTGTGGCTTTATTGGATACTCGAAAGTAATAGATGAAGTCGAGATCACAAATATTGCTGTTGCAGTTTCAGAACAAGGAAAAGGGCATGCACGGCATTTGTTACAATTACTGATTACGGAACAAATAAAAGATTCGCTGCATGTTTTTTTAGAAGTACGTCTATCTAATGAAGCAGCAAGAAAACTTTATGAATCAGAAAAGTTTCGTATATTAGGTAAACGGAAATCATATTATCGCAATCCGACGGAAGATGCGATCATTATGAGCAGAAAGTTAAAAACGGAGACGATGAAATGAATGAAGAATTGATTCTGGCGATTGAATCAAGTTGTGATGAAACGAGTGTAGCGGTCGTTAGAAATGGAACAGAGATCTTATCTAACATCGTTGCTTCTCAAATAAACAGTCATAAACGTTTTGGTGGCGTAGTTCCTGAAGTAGCTAGCCGCCATCACGTAGAACAAATCACCTTATGCTTGGAAGATGCACTGGTAGAAGCTGGTGTGTCGGCAGAAGATTTATCGGCAGTCGCTGTCACTTATGGACCAGGACTTGTCGGCTCGTTGCTGATTGGTATTTCTGCAGCTAAGGCTTTTGCTTGGGCACACCAATTGCCGCTTATTCCTGTAAACCATATGGCAGGGCATATCTATGCAGCCCGTCTGGTTAAACCATTCCAGTTTCCATTGATGGCACTTCTTGTTAGCGGAGGACATACAGAATTAGTCTATATGCAAGAAGATGGATCATATGAAATCATTGGGGAGACAAGAGATGACGCAGCAGGAGAAGCTTATGACAAAGTTGGAAGAGTATTAGGTCTTTCTTACCCAAGCGGAAAAGAAATCGATCAGCTAGCTCATCAGGGAAAAGATAATTACCATTTTCCACGAGCGATGATCCATGAAGATAATTATGATTTCAGTTTTAGCGGATTAAAAAGTGCATTTATCAATTTGGTGCATAATGCACAACAGCGTGGAGAAGATCTAGACAAAAATGATTTAGCAGCTAGCTTTCAAGCAAGTGTGATCGATGTATTGATTACTAAAACACTTCGAGCTTGTCAAAATTATCCAGTCAAGCAACTGATTGTAGCTGGAGGTGTAGCGGCCAATCAAGGGTTGCGTGAAGGATTGCAGGATGCTTTGGCAACTAAACTCCCTGAGGTAGAACTAGTGATTCCCCCTCTTCGACTTTGTGGAGATAATGCTGCAATGATTGGAGCAGCAGCACATGTGGAAATGCAAAAAAGAAATTTTGCTAGCTATCAGTTGAATGCTGATCCAAGCTTGGTTTTATCTGAATAAAGAGGTTGTGAAAAATCTGCCCTGCATCAAGTAATAAGAACAGCCCAGGAAAAACGGCTTCTCATGTTTTTGACCTGGCTGTTCTTATTACCGCGTATGCAAGCTTTTGAACGCCGTTTAATCAAGAGTTCGTAAGCCTGTCGTTTAACTCTGATTCACAAGGAACAATTTCAAAAAACAGCTCCTCATGTTTATGAACATTATGACTTGTGACCGAAGAGTTGACAGGTACACACCGTTTAATCGAAATAAGGGCTGTGACACGCTTTTGTCAAAGCCCTATTTTTTACAGCTTATTCATCATTATCCGTTCCTCTGATTGCCCTCACTGATTAATCGTTTATTGTCGAGGAATATCGAATAATCTAGGTCGGATGAGGACAAGACGCTTCCTCTAGTTAATCTATCAGTATTTTTTGCAAACAGTGAATATTACATAACTGAAACACACATAGAAAATCTTTGAGTCTTGCCCAGTGATCTAAAACTGCCGGATCTTTCAGAAGTTTTAGGGAGGAAAATAAGCAGTGACCCTGATAAATATCAGGGTCACTGCTTATTTTTGTTCGCGTTATTCTCTCATAGCTGGAGTAGTAGCTGTCTTACAGAAAGTAAAACGCTTTTTGTCATAATCTAACAGTCCGGAATCACGTAGTTGTTTGATTACTTGTCCAGCAGTTTCACGTGTCGTGCCGCTATTCACTGCTAATTCTTTTAAGGTGATCGGATAAGGAATGGTGATATGACCATCTTTTGTTGGTACGCCCAATTCTTCTTTCAAAATGAATAAATTTTGTTTTACCCGGTCAAAGGCGCTAGAGGTCAATCCGATTTGGATACGCAATTCATGTATTTCAACTACTTTAGAAATTTTTTGTATCATATAGATCAACTGTTCGGGATTTTTTCGTGCTAATTTTTCATAGTAGGAAACAGGAAGGTAGAATGTTTCAATATCAGTCATCGCTTGAGCTGTATAAGTGTAGGTCTCTTCTCCAAACATTCCTGACATAGGAAAAAGGTTATTTGTATTCACATAGTCATAGTAGTAATAAGTTGCACTTTCATCATAACGTTCTAAACGAACGAGTCCTTTGGTCAAGATATACAACCGTTGTCTGGGATCACCATCGTCGAAAAGGATCTGTCCTTTTTTATAAGAACGAAGAACAGTATGTTCCTTGATCTGTTGGAACTCTTCATCCGAGAAATGTTCAAAATCAGGTTGATATCTGAGTTTTGAAAAGTGAAAATCGATTTTATTAACGCGCATTAAAAAGTCCTCTCCTTATTGTTCACTATATTTATTGTCACTTTTTTTAAAGAATTTGTAAAGTTTTAACATACCAACATTAGAAACAAGTTTTAATACTTTACAAATATAATTTGTTATTATGTAAAAAATATACAATGGTATTGAATAATTTGTTTTGAAGCGAATGATTTGTGTATAAAAAACAACAATAATACATATAGTAAACGCTAACAACGCTAATATAATTTATTTTTTTAATTTATTCAAAAAATTTTTTTCAATGAATAAATATTTTTTTGAAAGTGTATACAGAATAAAAAATGAATAAATTACGCTTAAAAATAGAAAAACGTTTAATTATTTAATTATCGAATATTAATGTGAGGAATGTCTCATTTTGAATGAGACAAAATTATGAAAGTGATTACAAAAGGAGGATATCCTATACATGTAATCAAAAAGAAGGAGGCAACACAACATGGATAAACCTATTCACGTTTTCTCTGAAATAGGGAAATTAAAGACAGTTTTACTGAAAAGGCCTGGACAAGAAGTGGAAAATTTGACACCAGATATTATGGATCGTCTGTTGTTCGATGATATTCCATATCTTCCGATTGCTCAAGAAGAACATGACAACTTTGCAAAGACATTGCAAAATGAAGGCGTCGAGACTCTTTACTTGGAAAAATTAGCGGCAGAAGCGATTGACGCAGGCAATGTCAAAGAACAATTCTTGAATAAAATGTTGGATGAATCTCATATTGCATCGAATGCTGTAAGAGAGGGTCTTCATGAGTTCCTTCTATCAATGGAAACGCAAGAAATGGTAGATAAAATCATGGCTGGGGTTCGTACAAAAGATATTGAAGTACGTTCTAGCAGTCTATACGATCTGTCAGCAGACGATGACTATCCATTTTACATGGACCCAATGCCAAACTTGTACTTTACACGCGACCCTTCCGCATCAATGGGAAATGGGATGACAGTCAATAAGATGACTTTTGAAGCACGTCGTCGTGAATCGATGTTTACAGAATATATTTTGAAACATCATCCAAGATTTGCAAATAAAGGAATCGAAGTATGGTTGGATCGTGAAAATCCAGATCATATCGAAGGCGGAGACGAATTGATCTTAAGCGATAAAGTAGTAGCTGTTGGGATTTCTCAACGAACTAATGCGAAAGCTTTAGAAAAATTAGCACGCCACCTATTCGCAAAAAATTCAGGATTTGAAAAAGTGTTAGCAATCAAAATTCCAAACAACCGTGCAATGATGCATTTGGATACCGTATTTACAATGGTAGATCACGATAAATTCACTATCCATCCAGCAATTCAAAGTAAAGACGGTAAGATGGATGTCTTTACAATCGAACCAGATGGTGATGATATCAAAATTACTCATTCAGATAACTTACACGAAACGATGAAAGCTGCTCTTGGATTAGATGATCTTGTACTGATCCCAACTGGTAATGGAGATGAGATCGTTGCACCTCGAGAACAATGGAATGATGGATCAAACACATTGGCAATCGCTCCAGGTGTTGTAGTCACTTATAACCGAAATTATGTATCGAACGAATTGCTTCGTAGCTATGGCATCAAAGTGTTAGAAATCAATTCAAGTGAATTGTCACGAGGCCGTGGTGGTCCACGCTGCATGAGCCAACCACTTGTCCGTGAAGACTTGAAGTAATTTGTTTCCTGACGGCGGTCTTACTGTCAGCTGCCGTCGGGATTTCCTCTTTAATCTTAAATAAAAACAATCTAAAGGAGAATGTTTAATATGAAAGAATCAGTATTCCAAGGAAGAAGCTTATTAGCAGAAAAAGACTTTACAAAAGAAGAATTACAATATTTGATCGATTTTTCAGAACACTTGAAAGACTTGAAAAAACGTGGTATCCCACATCACTATCTAGAAGGAAAAAATATTGCGCTTTTATTTGAAAAAACATCTACACGTACTCGTTCTGCATTTACTACTGCAGCGATCGATCTAGGTGCACATCCTGAATATCTAGGTGCAAATGATATCCAATTAGGTAAAAAAGAATCCACAGAAGATACAGCTAAAGTACTAGGTCGTATGTTTGATGGAATCGAATTCCGTGGATTCAGTCAAAAAATGGTAGAGGAACTAGCAGAATTCTCTGGTGTTCCAGTTTGGAATGGCTTGACTGATGAATGGCATCCAACACAAATGATCGCTGACTTTTTAACTATCCAAGAAAACTTTGGAACAGTAGAAGGTATCACTGTTGCTTACTGCGGAGATGGTCGAAACAATATGGCTAACTCTTTATTAGTCACAGGTGCAATTTTAGGAGCGAATATGCGTATCGTTGCACCAAAAGAATTACAACCTGAAGAAGAAATCGTCAAAATGGCAGAAGGCTTTGCTGAAAAATCCGGTGCACAATTGATGATTACCGACGATGTTGATAAAGGTGTAGACGGAGCAGACGTCCTTTATTCTGATGTATGGGTATCAATGGGTGAAGAAGATAAATTCGAAGAACGTATCAAATTGTTGAAACCTTACCAAATCAATATGGAAATGGTAGAAAAAACACACAACACAGATCGTTTGATCTTCTTGCACTGCTTGCCAGCTTTCCATGATACAAACACTGTTTACGGTGAACAAATGAAAGAACGCTTTGGCATCACTGAAATGGAAGTAACAGATGAAGTCTTCCGCAGCAAATATGCTCGTCAATTTGACCAAGCAGAAAATCGTATGCACTCAATCAAAGCGATCATGGCAGCAACATTAGGTAACTTGTTTATCCCTCGCGTTTAAGCATAACCACATTCATCTCACGAAAAAACGAGTCAGCATTGAGGGAAAATCACAAAACGCTGGCTCGTTTTGTTATCTAGAAAATTCGGTAGAACTGAAGAAAGGACGAATGAAATGGCCAAACGAAAAGTAGTTGTCGCTTTAGGGGGTAATGCAATCTTGTCTACGGATGCAAGTGCAAAAGCCCAACAAGAAGCGTTAATGGAAACAGCAAAGTATTTAGTGAAATTTATCGAACAAGGAGATGAATTGATCATCTCCCACGGAAATGGTCCGCAAGTCGGTAACCTATTGATTCAGCAGCAAGCTGCTGATTCTGAGAAAACACCGGCAATGCCTTTAGATACATGTGTTGCAATGACAGAAGGATCTATCGGTTACTGGTTACAAAATGCCATGGGCGAAGTACTGAAGGAAAAAGGGATCGATAAAGATGTGGTTTCTTTAGTCACTCAAGTTATTGTGGATGAAAATGATCCTTCATTCAAAAATCCAAGTAAACCAGTCGGTCCATTCTACACGGAAGAAGAAGCCAAAGAACAAATGAATGCTGACTCCACTGTGACATTCAAAGAAGATGCTGGACGTGGATGGAGAAAAGTAGTCGCTTCCCCTAAACCCATCTCGATTAAAGAAGCACGTGTCATCGAAACGCTGGTCGATCAAGGAGTTATCACAGTCTCTGTTGGTGGCGGTGGGATTCCTGTTGTAGAAACAGCTACTGGATTAGAAGGACGAGAAGCCGTAATCGATAAAGATTTTGCTTCAGAAAAATTAGCCGAAATCATCGATGCGGATTTGCTGATCGTATTGACAGGAGTAGACAATGTGTATGTCAATTACCAAAAACCAGATCAAAAGAAATTAGAAACTGTTACTGTTTCAGAAATGAAACAATACATTGATGAAAAGCAATTTGCTCCAGGAAGCATGCTTCCGAAAGTAGAGGCAGCTATTGCATTTGTTGAAGCAAAACCAAACGCTAAGGCAATCATCACTTCTTTAGAAAATATCGAGAATCTTTTAGCTTCTGAAGAAGGAACGATTATCGTAGCTGATTAATTTGTTAAGTCTTTCGTATTTACGAAATGATTTATAGCTATCCAGGTGGTATTTCTTCTCCTTTAGGCCATCTGGATTGTTTTTTTATCAGAAACGACTAGCCTTTCGTTTTTTTTTCTGATATAATTCAAGAAAGTTTAATAAGACTAAGATTTGTTGAACAAGAGAGTACTTGTATCATTCTTGGCTAGCGAATTCGGAAGTGGTGGAAGCCGAATGAAGAAGATACAACGAAGCGCACTTGGAGAATTCTGTTTTAAACAGACGGTCGTCTACCGATATCAGATGGAGCTGGTCCTTTTTTAGGACAATTGGAGTGGTACCGCGGGAAATCTCGTCTCTAGTGATGGCATACTAAGTATGCCGTCGCTAGAGATTTTTTTTGTTTAACAATCAAGGGAGCACTTTAGGAGGAATAAAGATGAATAATAAAGATCTTGTCGCAAAAGCTGTCTATGACGCTGTCAAAGATGATTTAACACTGGAACAAGTCGAACAATTACTAGAAAATCCAAAATCAGCTGAACACGGAGATGTTGCATTTCCAGCCTTTTCATTAGCAAAAGTTTACCGAAAAGCGCCACAGCAAATCGCTGCAGATTTAGCAGAAAAAATCGATTCTGCCAACTTTGAAAAAATCGAAGTTGTCGGACCTTACTTGAACTTTTTCATGAATAAAGAACTTATCAGCAAAAAAGTTTTGCAAACAGTAGTGAAAGAAAAAGAACATTATGGGGATAGCAATATCGGGAATCAAGGAACAGTACCAATCGACATGTCTTCTCCTAATATTGCCAAACCAATCTCAATGGGACATTTGCGTTCGACAGTTATCGGTAATTCGATCGGTTTCATTATGGAAAAAATCGGTTATCAGCCAATCCGCATCAACCATTTAGGTGACTGGGGAACACAGTTTGGAAAACTGATCGTCGCTTACAAAAAATGGGGTACAGAAGAAGCTGTTAAAGCAGAACCAATCAATGAATTGCTTCGTTTATATGTCCAATTCCATGAAGTAGCTGAAACAGAACCAGAATTAAATGAAGAAGCTCGTGCTTGGTTCAAACGTCTGGAAGAAGGCGATGAAGAGGCTATTCAATTATGGCAATGGTTCCGTGATGAATCGATGAAAGAATTCAATAAAATCTATGATCTGCTGGAAGTACGTTTCGATTCGTTGAACGGTGAAGCTTTCTACAATGACAAGATGGATGAAATCGTCAAACTTTTAGAAGAAAAACATTTGCTGAACGAGGATAAAGGTGCAGAGATCGTTGACCTATCTGCTTATGACCTGAATCCAGCGTTGATTAAGAAGTCAGACGGTGCGACACTATACATTACACGTGACTTAGCTGCTGCATTGTACCGTAAACGTACTTACGACTTCAAACAATCTCTATATGTAGTAGGGAATGAACAAAGCTATCATTTTAAACAGTTGAAAGCTGTCTTGAAGGAAATGGGCTTTGACTGGTCTGACGATATGCGCCATATTCCATTTGGTTTGATCACGCAAGGTGGTAAAAAATTATCAACTCGTAAAGGAAAGATCGTCTTATTAGAAGAAGTATTAAATGAAGCAATCCAATCTGCTAAAGAACAAATCAGCGAGAAAAACCCTGATTTGGAAAACAAAGATGCTGTAGCTAAACAAGTTGGGGTTGGGGCAGTCATTTTCCACGATTTGAAAAACGATCGACTGAATACATTTGACTTTAACCTGGAAGAAGTTGTTCGATTTGAAGGAGAAACTGGACCTTATGTGCAATATACACATGCTCGTGCAGTCAGCCTGTTGGAAAAAGCAGGATTTGTCCCTTCAGAAACAGCAGACTATGCATTGAATGACGATACCAGCTGGGAAGTGGTTAAATTAGTTCAAAAATACCCTGAAACGGTCTTGTCTGCTGGGGAAAAATACGAACCGTCAGTGATTGCGAAACATGCAATCAAATTAGCACAAGCATTCAACAAATACTATGCTCATACGAAGATTTTAGCTGATGATGAACAAAAAGAAGCACGCTTAGCTCTAGTTTATGCAGTGACTGTATTATTGAAAGAAGACCTTCGTTTGCTAGGACTTCATGCACCAGATAAGATGTAAGAAAAAGAGAATGTGAAATCAGCGTTCTGATCCGAGTATTAGAGAAACAAAAGAGAAAATAGCTTTTCAAATTTTATCGTTTTTTGAGCAAATACCGAGAGTCAGCTGAATGAACACCGTTTAGTGGAGAGGTTGTCTCTTAAACACTGTTTGTTTGTAAATAAGGGGACTGTGACAAAAGTCGTGTCACAGCTCCCTTTTTTTTCGAATAAACGGTGTTCAAAAGCTTGCATCTGCGGTAATAAGCCTAACCAAACGAAAAATATGAGGAGCTATTTTTGTTTGGCTGTTCTTATTACTTGATGCAGTACAGCTTTTTCACGACCTCTGATTTTGTATAAAAGTCATTCTGGATTCTTGTCAGCGTACAAAATGTATTCTGTTAACTCTTTTAAATTGTTTACACAAATATCAGCGCCAGCTTGTTGGAATCTAAGAGCAACAGACTGTTTTAAACGATCTTTTTTCCCCATCTCTAATTTTTGGTACTCATCATAAGAAATCCCCATTAGCGAACTACCTTCAATTACACCTACTGTCAACACTCCGGCATTTTTCCCTTCCTGGATATCTGAGACCGTATCTCCGACTTTGATTACTTCATCAACCGACTTGTTTTTGAAGTACTGCATGTTTTTATGGATCATATAAGGAAACGGTCGACCATACCCTTCGACGTCTTCAGAAGTTGCCATGAAGTCTGGTGAATACCCTTCTTTTTTTGCGGTTTCTGCTACGATTGTCATCATAGGAGCAGTAAATCCAGTCGTGGAACCAATATTGATCCCAGCGTTTCTCAACCGTTCGATCGTTTCCAATGTGTCGGGTTTCAAGGTAGAATGCTTGACCAAATCTTTAAACAGATAATGTTCAAATTGTTGATACAATTCCTCCACCTCTTTTTCCTGAGGTAGTTGTCCATAAATAGCTATCCATTGTTTTTTGACAGAAGGGAGGGAAAGAAGCTGTTGGATATGATCCCATTTTAATTTTCCCATCGGTTCGCGGATTTCTTTGTCAGTCAGTTGGATTCCTTTTTCTAGAAAAGCATTTCTAAAAGCGTGGACAGGAGCCATACAGCCAAAGTCCACAGTTGTTCCTGCCCAATCAAAAATTACAGTTTTAATCATTAACGTTCTCCTTATAGTCTTTGATAATTGCTGTCAGTTCCAAAATATCTTCCGGATAGATCTCGCCAATATTTCCGATACGAAAACATTCATGATCGCTGATTTTCCCGGGATAGATCACAAATCCGTTTTGCTTTAAATACTGATAAAAATGATTAAAATCAAATCGCCAGTCCTTAGGGTAAAGAAAAGAGGTGATGAATGGCCCCTGATATTCTTGAATGAAAGGCTGGAACCCCATCTCTGTCATTTTTTGTCATAGTACATGATTATTGGCGAGATAACGTGAATATCGAGTTTCGATTCCTCCTTCTGCCTCTAGTTCCTTCAGCGCTTGTTGAAAAGCCAAAACCGTATGGGTAGGGGAAGTGAAACGCCATTTGCCATTCTCGTTTTCCATCACGCGGTACTGGTCATATAGATCAAGTGGCAAACTTCGACTCCCATTTTTTCGCTTTTCTAGTTCCGCTTTATTAGCAAGTACAAAAGAAAAGCCTGGAACACCTTGAATACATTTGTTTGAGCTGGAAATCAAAAAATCAATCCCTAGTTCGGCTACACGAATCGGTATCCCACCAAAGCTTGACATCGCGTCCACTATAAACAAAAGATCTTTTTCTTGTGTGACAGCAGCAATCTCTTCCAAATTATTCAAAATACCGGAAGTAGTCTCGCTATGGACCATTGCTAGTGCGGAGATAGAGGGATTCTCTTCAATCAGCTGTGTAATCACATGAGCTTGGAGGATTTGATGTTCCGATACCTCATAAACGGTATAGTTCAGTTTCAGACATTCGCACATGTTGATCATTCGTTGTCCATATGCGCCGTTTGAACAAATCAGTACAGTATCTTCTGGCCTGATCACAGAACTTAATACCGATTCTACCCCAAAGGAGCCGCTACCTTGCATTAAGACCGTTGTGTATATTCCTTCCGATACTTGAGCAAGATCCAATAATTTTTTTCTTATCCATTGTGTAATTTCTTTGTATTCTTGATCCCAAGTACAATGATCGATCAGCATAGCATTTTTCACTGTTTCAGAAGTCGTCAATGGTCCAGGAGTTAATAATTTATACATATGATTTCCTTTCATTTCTTTTTTGAAATACACAAAGAGCAAGAAGCTGCTCTTGTTAACATCCAATATAAATGATGATTATTGTGATTCAATCAAGGTGTTGAAAAAATTGAATAAAAAATGATGTATTTTTGTAAAGAGTGTAAAGGTTTATTTAATAAGGAAAATATTGAAAATAAAAAAACACGCATTCCATATTAGGAATACGTGCTCTGATTAAAAAAGTGATACTTCAGTTGGATGGTGAAGAAATTCTTCTACTCGTTTTGCGTCCTCCTCATTTTCCGAGATGACCATGATCGTATCGAATCCAGCAATTGTACTGACAATAGAGGGAGGTTTGATCTCATCTAAAACAGATGCAAATAAATGAGCATTGTCTGGCAAGGTATTGACGATCGTCAAAAAGTGGACTCGTTCGACTTTCAATACAATGTCTTCAATCATTTGAACCAGCCGATCCTCTTCCTCAGTCCTAGTCTCAGGAGTTCCTTTTTCGCGAAACAATACGAAGCGGGAAACGCCATTTTCATCAGGTGCCTTCACGATTTTTAGATCACGGATATCTCGAGAAATCGTTGCCTGCGTGGCGGTAACGCCATAATGCCCAAGTTTGTTTAATAGTTCTTCTTGCGTACGGATCGGGAATTCTTCAATGACTTGTTTAATCAGCAAATGTCTTTGAGCTTTGCGCATTTTCTTTCTCCTTTACGAAAGATTTCACATGTATCATAACAAAAAAAAGAAGGATTGCCCAATAATATTCGTCTTTTATACCTAAAATTATTTTATGGAAAAAGGATAATAAAGAAACAAAGAGAAATCTACTGTTTTTCTTGAATTCTTTTTATCTTTCAGGTAAACTATTGAATGTTGAGCAGAAAAGTATATTTGCTCTTGCGATACGGATCTTTTGTCTGTATAATAGCTGAGGGTGCTTTATGCATCAGCAAATCCACATTCTTATTGGATTGTCGGTAGGTGCTTGAAAAAGTTTGCCGGCAAGGTAGAAGATAAGAAGAGGAAAAATAAAACCAAATCGGAGGAAACAAACATGGCAGTAATTTCTATGAAACAATTACTAGAAGCCGGCGTACACTTTGGTCACCAAACTCGTCGCTGGAATCCAAAAATGAAGAAATATATCTTCACAGAAAGAAACGGAATCTACATCATTGACTTGCAAAAAACAGTTAAATTAGTAGATGCAGCTTATGATTACATGAAGAGCGTTGCTGAAGAAGGCGGCGTAGCATTATTCGTAGGTACAAAAAAACAAGCACAAGAAGCAATCAAAGAAGAAGCAACTCGTGCAGGACAATACTTCGTTAACCATCGTTGGTTAGGCGGAACATTGACAAACTGGGATACTATCCAAAAACGTATCAGCCGTTTGAAACAAATCAATGCAATGGAAGAAGATGGAACTTTTGAAGTTCTACCTAAAAAAGAAGTTGCTGGTTTGAACAAAGAACGTGAACGTCTTGAAAAATTCTTAGGCGGTATCGCTGATATGCCAAGAATCCCAGATGTAATGTACATCGTTGACCCACGTAAAGAACGTATTGCTGTTCAAGAAGCACACAAATTAAATATCCCAATCGTAGCTATGGTTGATACAAACTGCGATCCAGATGAAATCGACGTAGTAATCCCTTCAAACGACGATGCAATTCGTGCCGTTAAATTGATTACTTCAAAAATGGCTGATGCTTTCATCGAAGGAAACCAAGGTGAAGATCAAGTAGTTGAAGAAGATTTCACAGAAGAAAACACAGCAACATCAATCGAAGAAATCGTAGATGTTGTTGAAGGCGACAATTCTTCAGCAGAATAATTTTGAATGATGGAGCTGTTTCAAAGGCTGGGCGACAAGCCTCACTCTCCTTTGAAGCAGCTTTTTTTAAAAAGAAAAACACACAGGAGGAGTTAAACATGGCAGACGTTACAGCTAAAATGGTAAAAGAACTACGCGAAATGACTGGCGTAGGAATGATGGATGCGAAAAAAGCATTAGTTGAAGTAGAAGGCGACATGGAAAAAGCAGTTGATCTTTTACGTGAAAAAGGAATGGCAAAGGCTGCGAAGAAAAATGACCGCATTGCAGCTGAAGGATTGGCTTCAGTTGCTGTGAAAGGTAACACTGCAGCAATCGTTGAAGTAAACTCAGAAACAGACTTTGTTTCTAAAAACGAAATGTTCCAAGATTTAGTAAAAGAAATTGCAGAACTTGTTGCTGAAAACAAACCAGCAGACATGGAAGCTGCAATGAAAATCAAAACAGATAAAGGTACAATTGAATCTGACTTGATCGAAGCAACTCAAGTTATCGGAGAAAAAATCAGCTTCCGTCGCTTTGAAGTTGTAGAAAAAGACGACAATGCTGCATTTGGTGGATACTTGCATATGGGCGGACGTATTGCCGTATTGACTGTTCTAGATGGAACAACTGACGAAACAGTTGCAAGAGACGTAGCTATGCACGTAGCAGCTATCAATCCTCGTTATGTAAACGAATCACAAATTCCAGAAGCTGAATTAGAACATGAAAAAACTGTTCTTACAGAACAAGCATTGAACGAAGGCAAACCAGCGAATATCGTTGAAAAAATGGTAGAAGGACGCTTGAAGAAATTCAAAGCAGAAATCGCTTTGGTGGACCAACCATTCGTTAAAGATCCTGATATGACTGTTGAAAAATACGTTGCATCAAAAGGCGCAACTGTTAAAACATTCGTACGTTTCGAAGTTGGCGAAGGTATCGAAAAACGCGAAGATAACTTTGTAGAAGAAGTTATGAGCCAAGTGAAAAAATAATTCTGTTGAATAACAGACGGGAACGCACGGTTTGTGCGCTCCCTTTTTTTAAGCAAAACAAGAAAAACCAGTCTTAGAGTGTCGAAATCATCTAAGTATGGTAAAATGGCAATAGAAAATATTGGAGGAATGAACATGGTCACACCGAAATATCAGCGTGTAGTCTTAAAATTGAGTGGAGAAGCTTTAGCTGGGGATGCAGGATTTGGAATCAAACCACCAGTAATCAAAGAAATCATCCAAGAAATCAAAGAAGTTCACGAGCTGGGCGTTGAAATGGCAATCGTTGTGGGTGGCGGAAATATCTGGCGCGGACAAATCGGAGCACAAATGGGCATGGAACGTGCTCAAGCTGATTACATGGGTATGTTAGCTACAGTTATGAATGCCTTAGCTTTACAGGATACGTTGGAAAACGTGGGTGTACCGACACGCGTGCAAACTTCGATTGAAATGCGTCAAATCGCAGAGCCATATATTCGCCGTAAAGCAGAACGTCATTTAGAAAAAGGACGGATCGTTATCTTTGCAGGCGGTACCGGCAACCCGTACTTCTCGACAGACACAACAGCAGCATTACGAGCGGCAGAAATCGGCGCAGATGTTATCCTGATGGCTAAAAACAATGTAGACGGTGTTTATTCTGCTGATCCGAAAGTAGATGCAAATGCAGTAAAATTTGAAGAACTGACTCATCTGGAAGTTATTGCCAAAGGATTACAAGTCATGGATTCAACTGCAAGTTCACTAAGCATGGATAATGATATTCCACTGCTTGTCTTCAATTTAAATGAACACGGAAATATTCGCCGTGCAATCTTAGGCGAAAATATCGGAACAACTGTAAGGGGGAAATAAAAATGGCAGATGCAATTATGACAGAAGCAAAAGAAAAAATGAAAAAAGCAGCACAAAATCTTCAACGTGAACTTGGGCAAATCCGCGCAGGCCGTGCGAACGCTAGCCTTTTGGACCGTATTACTGTGAACTACTACGGTGCGCCAACACCATTGAACCAAATGGCATCAATCCAAATTCCAGAAGCACGTGTTTTAATGATCACACCTTTTGACAAGAGCATTCTTCAAGATGTTGAAAAAGCTATTATGGCAAGTGATATCGGAATCAGTCCAACCAATGATGGAAATGTCATTCGCTTAGTTATCCCGCAACTGACAGAAGAACGCAGAAAAGAATTAGCTAAAGATGTGAAAAAAGAAGCAGAAAATGCAAAAATCGCGATTCGTAACATCCGTCGTGATGCGATCGATGAATATAAAAAACAACAAAAAAATGGTGATATTACCGAAGATGATTTGCGCGGATTAGAAAAAGACGTACAAACATTGACAGATAACAGCATTAAAGAAGTAGATAAGATCGCTGCTGATAAAGAAAAAGAATTATTGGAAGTTTAATAAAATCATAAAAACAGAGGGGCGGATCATTCCGCTTCCTCTGTTTTTATTTATATTTCTTTTATTTAAAAATTAAAAAAAGAAAAAATTATTCAGTTTTTAAATAAAAAAACAATGATTTCATAGGAAAAACAGTTAGATATTGCTATAATACTTAAGATAGTGGGAATCTTTTAAGTATAGGAGGAAAAAGAATGTTACGTTTTTTTCCGCAAAAAAACAAATATATTCAAGAAAAAAGCGAATTTCAATTTAATACTGATGGACCAATTCCTCAGCACATTGCCATCATCATGGACGGCAATGGTCGTTGGGCGCAAAACCGTCGTTTGCCACGAGTTGCTGGCCATAAAGAAGGCATGGAAACAGTAAAGAAAGTCACAAAAAAAGCATCAAGGCTTGGAGTGAAAGTGTTGACGCTTTATGCCTTTTCGACTGAAAACTGGAAGCGACCAAAAGATGAAGTAAGTTTTCTCATGCAACTACCTGTCGACTTCTTTGATACGTTCGTACCAGAATTGATTAAAGAAAATGTCAAAGTTCATGTCATGGGTTATGAAAACGTATTGCCAGAACATACGCAAGATGCTGTAAGACGTGCAATTGAGCAAACAAAAAACAATACTGGAATGGTATTGAATTTTGCTTTGAATTATGGAAGTAGAGCAGAGATCGTGACTGCTGTCCAAGAAATTGCCGAAGAAGTAGCAAAAGGAGAAATACACGCAGAAGAAATCGATGATGAATTGATTGCTAAGCATTTAATGACAGGTTTCTTGCCTAAAGAGTTACAAGATCCTGAGCTGATGATCCGTACAAGTGGAGAAGAGCGAATTAGTAATTTTCTGTTATGGCAGATCGCATATAGTGAGCTGTATTTTACAAAAGCGCTTTGGCCTGATTTTGATGGTGCGCATCTTGAAGAAGCAATCGCCTCTTATCAAAATCGAGACCGTCGATTCGGCGGTGTAAAAAAAACAGAAGATGAGAAAGGGGATCAGTCATGAAACAACGTGTGATCACAGCAGCTGTGGCGCTAGTCTTGTTTATTCCGATTATATGGATCGGAGGCATAGCGGTTGAGCTTACAGCAGCAATCTTAGCGGTAGTAGGAGTTTACGAGCTGTTCCGGATGAAAGGATTGACACTCTTAAGTTTTGAAGGAGTTTTATCCGCCGTTGGTGCAGTGTTACTTGTTTTGCCAAAAGAAAGATGGTTTTTCTTTCTTCCAGAGAATGTAAGTACATTTATGTTATTTTATCTTATAGTTATGATTCTTTTAGGAACATCAGTTATTTCTAAAAATACGTATACGATTGATGAAGCAGGTTTTCCTGTGCTTGTCAGCTTGTATGTGGGAATAGGTTTCCAGAATTTTGTCAATGCACGAACAGAAAGCTTGGCTGTTTTGATATTTGGTCTATTTATTGTTTGGGCAACTGATATCGGAGCATATATGGTTGGTCGACGTTATGGTCAGCATAAGTTAAGTCCTGATATTTCGCCCAACAAAACGATTGAAGGTGCGCTCGGTGGTATCGGTAGTGCTGTTGTAGTCGCATTTCTTTATTTATTGCTATACCCAGCAAAAGAACTATTCAATCATGGTATGTTTGTCATGCTTCTGATGACGATTATTTTTTCAGCAGTCGGACAATTTGGTGATTTGGTCGAATCTGCAATCAAACGTCATTATGATGTGAAAGACTCGGGAAATATCTTACCAGGCCATGGTGGAATCTTAGACCGTTTCGACAGTTTGCTGTTTGTATTTCCTATCATGCATTTATTTGGCATTATTTAGTAAGTATACCTGCGTTTCTTTGTGAATTTCATAAAAGACGCAGGTTTTTATTTTTCATTATATTGATACTATTGGTGTCTTTGGTATACTATGGTAAAATTATAGTGTTTTATCGTTGTTTTATAAAAAACACAAAAAACAAGTAAAGGAGAAAAAAGCTATGAAAACGATTCTGACATTTATCATCGTTTTTGGTATATTAGTGATTGTTCATGAGTTTGGTCATTTCTTCTTTGCGAAACGATCAGGAATCCTCGTCCGCGAATTTGCTATCGGTATGGGTCCGAAAATTTATGGGCATCAAGCAAAAGACGGGACAACATATACGCTTCGCCTATTACCTATTGGCGGTTATGTTCGAATGGCAGGCAATGGGGATGATGAAACAGAAATGGCACCAGGAATGCCTCTTTCTCTTTTACTAAATTCTGACGGCATCGTAGAGAAGATAAATTTAAGTAAGAAAATCCAATTGACAAATGCTATCCCGATGGAATTGAGCCGTTATGATTTAGAAGATGAGCTGACTATCACTGGTTATGTGAATGGAGACGAAACAGAAGTAGTAACCTACCCTGTTGATCACGATGCGACGATTATTGAAAACGACGGAACAGAAATCAGAATTGCGCCAAAAGACGTACAGTTCCAATCGGCTAAATTGTGGCAGCGTATGCTGACCAACTTTGCTGGACCCATGAATAACTTTATTTTGGCAATCGTGTTATTCATCATTCTGGCATTTATGCAAGGTGGTGTTCAAGTGACGAACACTAATCGCGTAGGAGAGATCATGCCTAATGGAGCTGCGGCAGAAGCAGGCTTAAAAGAAAATGATGAGGTAGTCAGTGTGGACGGAAAAGAAATCCATTCATGGAATGATCTGACAACAGTCATTACGAAAAATCCAGGTAAAACATTAGACTTTAAGATCGAACGAGAAGGTCAGGTGCAATCTGTCGACGTGACACCGAAATCTGTAGAGTCAAATGGCGAAAAAGTTGGCCAACTTGGTATAAAAGCCCCAATGAATACAGGTTTTATGGATAAGATCATTGGAGGGACGCGTCAAGCTTTCAGCGGTTCATTGGAAATTTTCAAAGCCTTAGGATCACTATTTACAGGTTTCAGTTTAGATAAATTAGGCGGACCTGTCATGATGTACCAATTGTCTTCAGAAGCAGCAAATCAAGGTGTAACAACTGTTATTAGTTTGATGGCGCTTCTTTCAATGAATCTCGGAATCGTCAATCTGCTTCCGATTCCTGCCTTAGATGGCGGGAAATTAGTCTTGAATATTTTTGAAGGGATTCGCGGGAAACCATTAAGTCAAGAAAAAGAAGGAATATTGACATTAGCTGGCTTTGGATTTTTAATGTTGTTGATGGTGCTAGTTACATGGAACGATATTCAACGATTCTTTTTCTAGAAAAAGTTGACAAATAGGGTATAATAACAAACGATAACTATTTTGAGGAAATAAAGGAGTATATAGAATGAGACAATCAAAAATGTTGATTCCAACATTACGCGAAGTTCCAAATGATGCAGAAGTATTAAGCCATCAAATCTTGCTAAGAGCTGGATATATCCGCCAAGTATCAGCGGGTATTTATTCATATCTGCCATTAGCAAATCGTGTATTGGAAAAACTGAAACGCATTATGCGGGAAGAATTTGAAAAAATCGGAGCGGTAGAAATGCTGATGCCTGCCATCTTGCCAGCAGAACTTTGGGAAGAATCCGGGCGTTACGAAACATATGGACCAAACTTGTATCGTTTCAAAGACCGCAATGATCGAAAAATGATCCTTGGACCAACTCACGAAGAAACTTTTACTGATTTGATGCGTAATGAAATCAATTCATATAAGAAATTACCTTTAAATCTTTATCAAATCCAACCTAAATATCGTGACGAAAAACGACCTCGCTTCGGTTTGCTTCGCGGAAGAGAGTTTATCATGAAAGATGCATATTCTTTCCATGCAACGGAAGAAAGTTTGGACGAGACATATAAAGATTACGAAAAAGCCTATACCGAAGTATTCAAGCGTTGTGGCTTAGAATTTCGCTCGATCATCGGAGACGGCGGCGCAATGGGCGGGAAAGACTCAAAGGAATTCATGGCGATCTCAGAAATCGGGGAGGATACGATCTGTTATTCGACTGAAAGTGATTATGCTGCAAACTTGGAGATGGCTACAAGCTACTATGTATCAAAAAAATCGCATGAAACACAGCTTGAATTGGAGAAAGTAGCTACACCTAACGTAAAATCAATTGACGAAGTAGCAGATTTCTTTTCTGTTGAACCTCAAAAAATCATCAAGTCTGTATTGTTCATTGCGGATGAACAACCTGTCCTTGTTTTGGTACGTGGAGACCATGAAGTCAATGACGTAAAACTGAAAAACTTTTTATCTGCTGACTTTTTAGAAGAAGCAACAGAAGAAGAAGCACAAAAATATCTAGGTGCTGAGTTTGGTTCTGTCGGACCAGTCGGTGTTTCAGATGACGTAAAAGTATATGCAGACCGTTATGTCCAAGATTTAGCGAATGCCATTACTGGAGCGAACGAAACAGGATTCCACTATAAAAATGTGAATCCAGAACGCGATTTCACTGTGCTTTCTTATGAAGATCTTCGTTTTGTACAAGAAGGAGATCCTTCACCAGACAACAACGGTGTTCTTGCCTTTACTCGAGGAATCGAAATCGGACATATATTCAAAATCGGCACTCGTTACAGTGAATCTATGGGAGCAACTGTACTAGACGAAAATGGACGAGAAAAATTTGTGATTATGGGCTGTTATGGTATCGGTGTAAGTCGTTTATTATCAGCAATCGTAGAACAACATTCAGATGAACAAGGAATCAATTGGCCAAAAGGAATTGCGCCATTTGATCTGCATATCGTCCAAATGAATCTAAAAGACGAATACCAAACAAGCCTGACGAATGAACTAGAAGAAGCGATGACAAAAGCTGGCTATGAAGTACTGGTTGATGACAGAAATGAACGCGCAGGAGTGAAATTCGCGGATTCTGATTTGATTGGCTGTCCAATCAGAATCACTGTCGGTAAAAAAGCAGTGGATGGAATCGTAGAAGTGAAAATCAAGAAAACTGGCGAAATGGTTGAAGTACGTAAAGAAGAATTGGCGAATACTTTACCAATCCTCTTGAACCAAGGCGAATAATAAGCGTTAAAACACAGAAAATAAAAATAGCTGAATCAGCTGTTTTTGACAATCTGATGATTCGCTTTTAAAATTGGAACTGCGATTTGAATCGCAGTTCCAATTTTTTAATGTAAAACTCAGAAAAAACGAGTATACTAAAAGGTACTGAAAAAGAAGAGGATAAGATGCGATCAATTGCATTGTTTCTCATCAGAAAGGGCGTATATCTTTGTCAGAAAAACGAGATTTATTTGAAAAACTGTTGGAACAAATCCAACTAGAGGAAGCAGAAAAAAATCATCCACTGCTTACTGCTGGTGAAATGGATAGTGTAGTGGTCCATCGTAAATCGCGTTTATGGGAATTTACGCTACATTTTTCCAAAATTTTGCCTATTATGCTATATCGGTCATTGACTCAGCATCTGACTATCGCTTTTAAAGATATTGCACAAGTCAAACTGAATATCTTAGCAGATGACCAGACATTCGATGAACAGCTCTTGCAAGATTACTGGGCCCAAGCTTTGGAAAATCAGCAATGCGATACACCACTAGCACAGCAAGTATTGAAAACGCAGGTACCTGTGATAAAAGATCGTAAAGTCATCTTGCCAATCGACAGTACAGGAGCTATTTCTTATTTGAAGCAACAATACTTGCCATTAGTAGAAGAGTTGTTCGTCAGTTACGGATTCCCAAAATTTCGTATCGAACCAGAAGTGGATGAGCAGCAAGCGGAACGTGTATTGAAACTTTTTGAAGAACGCAAACAAGAACAGGCAGAAGCCTTTATGAAGCAAGCAGCTGAAAGTCTAGTTGTCCACGAACAAAAGAAAAAGGAAAGAAAAGAGCAATCGCCAGCTCTTGAAGGACCCATCCAGCTAGGACGAAATATTCCAGCCGATGAACCAACGACACCAATGATCAGTATCGTTGAAGAAGAACGAAGAGTCACACTTGAGGGGTACGTATTCGACAAAGAAGTCAGAGAACTACGTTCAAAACGCAAGATCTTGACTTTGAAAATCACAGATTATACTTCATCATTTATCGTCAAAAAATTCTCGAACGGCGAAAAAGATGAACAAGTATTTGATGCGATCAGTGTCGGTAGCTGGTTAAAGGTACGAGGAAGTATTCAAGAAGATACGTTTGTCCGTGATTTGGTCATGAATGCGCAAGATATCATAGAAGTCAAACATACACCTCGCAAAGATTATGCTCCTGAAGGGGAAAAACGAGTAGAGCTTCATGTTCATAGCAATATGAGTACGATGGATGCAACAAACAGCATCTCTGATCTTGTGGCACAAGCAGGAAAATGGGGACACCGAGCTATCGCCATTACAGACCATGGTGGTGCGCAAGCCTTTCCGGAAGCACATAGTGCTGGAAAAAAAGCAGGTGTGAAAATCTTATACGGCGTGGAAGCGAATGTCGTAGATGATGGTGTCCCAATTGCTTATAATGATGCACATGAAGCATTGAGTGAAGCCACATACGTCGTATTTGACGTGGAAACGACAGGATTGTCTGCAGTATATGACACGATCATCGAGCTAGCCGCAGTCAAAATGTATAAAGGAAATGTGATCGAAAGCTTTGATGAATTTATCGATCCAGGACATCCATTGTCACGAACAACGGTAGATCTGACTGGTATCACGGATGAAATGGTTCGAGGGTCAAAGTCGGAAGAAGAAGTATTGCGGATGTTCCTTGAATTTTCAAAAGATACAATTTTGGTAGCCCACAACGCGGCTTTTGATATGGGGTTCTTGAATACTAGCTACGCAAGGTATGGTATTCCTGAAGCGGCCAATCCAGTCATTGATACGTTGGAATTAGCTAGATATCTGTATCCTCAATTCAAACGTTTCGGATTAGGTGTGTTATCTAAAAAGTTTGGTGTTAGCTTGGAACAGCATCACCGAGCAATCTATGATGCTGAAGCAACTGGTCACTTAGCATGGATCTTTGTGAAAGAGGCAATGGACAATCATAACATGCTTTATCATGATCAGCTAAATGAGCATATCGGAGAAGGAGATTCTTACAAAAGGGCTCGACCTTTCCATGTAACGATTTTAGCAAAAAATCAGGCAGGACTGAAAGATTTGTTCAAACTGATTTCAATGTCGAATGTCGAATACTTCGAACGCGTCCCACGAATACCACGCTCCCAATTGAAAAAGATGCGTGAAAATCTATTGATCGGCTCAGCTTGTGATAAGGGAGAAATATTCGAAGCCATGATGCAAAAAGGGGTAGAAGAGGCAAGAAACCGAGCAAAATTCTATGATTATATTGAAGTTATGCCAAAAGCGGTCTATGCGCCTTTGATCGAGCAAGAATTGGTAAAAAATGAACATGATTTGGAAGAAATTATCCAAAATTTGGTAGAAATCGGAAAAAGTTTGGATAAAATCGTTGTTGCAACAGGTAATGTACATTATCTGAACGAAGAAGATGCCATTTACCGAAAAATTTTGATCAATTCTATGGGCGGAGCGAATCCGTTGAATCGTCATAGTTTGCCGGATGTCCATTTCCGAACAACCGATGAGATGCTAACTGCATTTCACTTTTTAGGGGAAGAAACAGCGAAAGAGATCGTAGTAGAAAATACGAATAAAATCGCAGATATCTGCGAAGAAGTGATTCCAGTCAAAGATGAACTTTATACACCGAAGATTCCAGGTTCAGAAGATGAAATATCAGAATTGAGTTACACAAAAGCAAAACAAATGTACGGAGATCCGTTACCTGAGATCATTCAAAAACGATTAGAAAAAGAGTTGAATTCTATTAATGGTAATGGCTTCTCGGTTATTTATCTGATCGCCCAAAAACTAGTGCATAAAAGTAATGAAGATGGCTATCTAGTAGGTTCACGTGGCTCTGTTGGCTCTAGCTTTGTTGCGACGATGACAGGAATCACTGAAGTTAATCCATTAGCCCCTCATTATTATTGTCCAGAGTGCCAATATTCCGAGTTTTTTGAAGATGGTACGTATGGTTCTGGATTTGACATGCCAGAAAAACAATGTCCAAAATGTGGTGCACGCTTAAACAAAGACGGTCATGATATTCCATTTGAGACATTTTTAGGATTCCATGGAGACAAAGTGCCCGATATTGATTTGAACTTCTCAGGTGATTATCAAGCAGAAGCCCATAACTATACGAAAGTATTGTTTGGCGAAGACTATGTTTACCGTGCCGGAACGATTGGTACAGTCGCCGACAAAACAGCATATGGCTATGTAAAAGGATACGAAAGGGACAATAATCTGCAGTTTCGAAGTGCAGAAGTCGACAGATTAGCAAAAGGCGCTACTGGAGTCAAACGGACAACCGGCCAGCATCCAGGGGGGATCATCGTTATTCCCGATTATATGGATGTCTATGATTTTACGCCGATCCAATATCCAGCAGACGATCAAAATTCAGAATGGAAAACGACTCATTTTGATTTCCACTCGATTCACGATAATGTATTGAAATTAGATATTCTAGGGCATGATGACCCAACTGTTATTCGGATGCTTCAAGATTTATCAGGGATCGACCCACAAACGATCCCTACGGATGACCCGGAAGTGATGCGGATATTTGCCGGTCCTGAAGTACTTGGAGTAAGTCAGGAACAAATTTATTCCAAAACAGGGACATTAGGTATTCCAGAATTCGGCACTCGTTTTGTTCGAGGGATGTTAGAAGAAACGCATCCTACAACTTTTGCAGAACTACTGCAAATTTCCGGACTATCTCATGGTACAGACGTATGGTTAGGAAATGCGGAAGAATTGATTCGACGAGGAGATGCGACACTGGCGGAAGTAATCGGCTGTCGTGATGATATTATGGTTTATTTGATCCATGCTGGATTAGATAGCGGGATGGCATTTAAAATCATGGAAACTGTTCGTAAAGGACAATGGAACAAGATCCCTGATGAATTGCGAGAAACCTATCTATCGGCGATGAAAGAAAATAATGTGCCCGACTGGTATATCGATTCTTGTTCAAAAATCAAATATATGTTTCCGAAAGCCCATGCTGCAGCTTACGTATTGATGGCTCTTCGTGTCGCTTATTTCAAGGTTTATTTCCCTATTTTGTATTACTGTGCATACTTTTCTGTACGTGCAGACGACTTTGATCTAGTCTCCATGTGCAAAGGAAAAGATGCTGTGAAACAAGCAATGAAAGAAATCACGGACAAGGGATTAGATGCTTCCGTAAAAGAAAAGAATCAACTGACAGTGCTGGAGTTAGCCAATGAAATGCTGGAACGAGGATTCAAATTTGGAATGATTGATTTGTATAAATCGGATGCCGTTAACTTTGTTATTGAAGGTGATACGTTGATCGCACCATTTAGAGCTGTCCCAAGTTTGGGAACCAACGTGGCGAAACAAATCGTTGAAGCAAGAAAAGACGGTCCATTTTTATCCAAAGAAGATCTTGCCACCCGCGGTAAAGTTTCAAAAACATTGATCGAATATATGAACGACAATGGCGTATTGAAAGATCTACCAGATGAAAATCAATTATCGTTATTCGATATGCTATAAGCATCTGTTTTCCTGTCTGCTTGTAATTTTAAGCAGAGTATGGTATAGTTCTTATAGGTAATGATACTAACTGTGAGTGAGCGGATTTTTCGCTCACTCTTTTTAATGGAATTACGCACTTAATTTTTAAGGAGGCGAAACTTTTGAGTAGCGTCGTTGAAACAGTCACAGAAATGGTGACACCGATTTTAGATGAACAAAATTTTGAACTTGTCGAAGTCGAATTTGTAAAAGAAGGAAAAAGCTGGTTCTTACGAGTATTTATTGACAAAGAAGGCGGTATCGATATCGAAGAATGCGCCTTTGTCAGTGAGAAACTGAGTGAAAAACTTGATGCAGCAGATCCAGATCCGATTCCTCAAGCTTATTTCCTGGAGGTATCCTCCCCGGGAGCAGAGCGGCCATTGAAAAAAGAAAGCGACTATGAAAAGGCACTTGGTGATTATGTCCATGTCTCCTTATACCAACCAGTAGATGGCGAAAAACAATATGAAGGATTTCTTCAATCATTTGATGCTGAACAGCTTACATTGAAAATACGCATAAAAACACGAGAAAAAGAATTGACTTTTGACCGAAAAAATATTGCAAAAGCTCGCTTAGCTATCCAATTTTAATCACGGAGAGGAATCAGAAAAAAATGAGTAAAGAAATGTTAAATGCGTTAGACGCTTTAGAAGCTGAAAAAGGGATCTCAAAAGAAATCGTGATCGATGCTTTAGAAGCAGCATTGGTTTCTGCATACAAACGTCACTATGGCCAAGCACAAAACGTCGAAGTGGAATTTGATCAGAAAAAAGGAAAGATCCATGTCTATGCGGTAAAAGAAGTAACGGAAGAAGTGATGGATTCACAGTTGGAAGTCTCATTGAAAGATGCACTTTTAATCAATCCAGCATATGAGATCGGTGATACGATCCGTTTTGAAGTAACACCAAAAGATTTTGGACGGATCGCTGCGCAAACGGCTAAACAAGTTATTTTACAGCGTGTACGTGAAGCAGAAAGAACGATTATTTATAACGAATTCAGTGCTTATGAAAAAGACATCATGCAAGGAATCGTCGAACGCCAGGATAAACGTTATATTTATGTCAATCTTGGTAAAATTGAGGCAGTTCTTTCTAAACAAGATCAAATGCCAAATGAATTTTATCAACCACATGATCGAATCAAAGTTTATGTTTCCCGAGTAGAAAATACGTCTAAAGGTCCGCAAGTATTTGTTAGCCGCAGCCATCCAGACCTATTGCGTCGCTTATTTGAACAAGAAGTACCAGAAGTCTATGATGGAATCGTTGAAATTGTCAGCATCGCCCGTGAAGCTGGCGATCGTTCAAAAGTGGCAGTTCGCTCAAATGATCCAAATATCGATGCAGTCGGTACATGTGTCGGGCCAAAGGGACAACGAGTTCAAGCAATCGTCAATGAATTAAAAGGCGAAAACATGGATATCGTCGAATGGAATGAAGATCCAGCTGTATTCATCGCAAATGCATTGAATCCTGCACAAGTCATGGATGTGATCTTCGATGAGACAAATCCAAAGGCCTGCACAGTTGTCGTTCCAGACTACCAATTATCGCTAGCAATCGGTAAACGCGGACAAAATGCACGTTTAGCTGCTAAATTGACTAACCATAAAATCGATATCAAATCAGAATCTGACATGACGGAATTTTATGAAAATCAAGAACAACAAAAAGAAACAGAAGAACTGCATGATGAAGCAATCGTTCAGTCAGATTTAACAGACGATGAATATGAAACAATTGCATTCAACAATGAAACGGTCGAAGAAAAACCAGAAGCTTAACTTTAGTAAGGAGGCAAAGAGATGAAACAAAGGAAAATTCCTTTACGCAAATCCGTGGTTTCAGGTGAAATGAAACCTAAAAAAGAGATGGTCCGAATCACCCGTTCAAAAGAAGGGGAAGTATCGATCGATCCAACTGGAAAAATGCCTGGACGAGGAGCGTATGTCTCACTTGAGCCGGAAGAAGTACAACAAGCTTGGGATAAAAAAATTCTCGATCGAGTACTCGAAACAACATTAACAGATGAGTTTTATCAAGAACTTCTTGACTATGTCACTCACCAAAAAGCACGTAAAGAGTTATTTGGAAAATGAATACAGTTAATCGGCAAAAAGCCATGAATCTCATCGGTCTAGCGATGCGCGCGGGAAAACTAATCACGGGTGAAGAACTGACCATTGCTGAAATCCGCAAACAAAAAGCAAAATTGGTGTTTGTGGCAACCGATGCAAGTGAGAATACAAGAAAAAAGATAAAAGATAAGAGTTCATATTATGAAGTTCCTTGCTTTGAGCTATTTTCTGAAGCAGAAATCACGCAGATGATCGGAAAACCTCGCAAGGTATTCGGAATAATGGATGCCGGATTTGCGAAGAAGACCAAGGAGCTAATTGAAGGTTAGGAAGGTGATTGCATGGGCAACAAAAGAATCTATGAATTAGCAAAAGAACTCAAAAAATCTAGTAAAGACGTCGTGGAAAAAGCACAACAACTTGGCATCGATGTGAAAAACCATATGGGTGCGATTACTAGCAGTGATGAGAAGAAATTGCAACAAGCGTTCAAAAACCCAAGCACGAAACAACAAGCTGCACAACAAGCAAGCAGAAAACCAGCCAATCAACAGCCGAACGATCAACGTAAAAAAGAAACAACGAACAATCAACAAAAAAATAAAAATAACCGCAGTTATCAAGATCGCGGTCAAGGGAGCGGTCAAGTGAATCAAGGAAAAAAACCAACAACAAACCAAAATAATACGGGAAATACCAGCAGCCAAAATCGTCAAGGAACGAGCCAAGGCGGCAATCAAAACCGTACTAACAATAACAACAAACCAAACAATAACAATCGCGGCAAATTTAATAATAATAACCGTAATCGTTATAATAAAAAAGGTAAAAAAGGCAAACAGCAACAATCAACTAAACCAGCTGTACCACCACGCAAATTCCGTGAATTGCCAGATGTATTAGAGTATACTGAAGGTATGAACGTAGCAGATATTGCGAAAAAAATTCATCGTGAGCCAGCAGAAATCATTAAAAAATTATTTATGCTTGGTGTCATGGTCAATCAAAACCAAGCACTGGATAAAGATACGATTGAACTGTTAGCGACGGACTATGGCATGGAACCACAAGAAAAAGTCCAAGTTGACATTGCTGATATCGATAAATTCTTCGAGGCAGAAGAAGTCGATCCAGATAAATTAGTCTCACGTCCGCCAGTAGTAACGATTATGGGACACGTAGACCACGGGAAAACAACCTTATTGGATACATTGCGCCATTCACGTGTAACAAGCGGCGAAGCCGGCGGAATCACACAGCATATCGGTGCCTACCAGATCGATATTGATGGTAAACCAATCACTTTCTTGGATACACCAGGACATGCGGCCTTTACAAGTATGCGTGCACGTGGAGCAAGTATCACAGATATCACGATCTTAGTTGTTGCTGCAGATGATGGCGTCATGCCACAAACAGTTGAAGCAATCAACCATGCCAAAGCTGCAGGCGTTCCAATCATCGTCGCTGTAAATAAAATTGATAAACCAGGTGCAAATCCTCAGCATGTTATGCAAGAATTAAGTGAGTATGAATTAATTCCTGAAGCATGGGGTGGAGAAACGATTTTTGTTGAGATCTCAGCGAAATTCGGCCAAAACATCGAAGAATTGCTGGAAATGATCCTGTTAGTCGCAGAAGTAGAAGATTTAAAAGCAGATCCAACACAACGCGCAATCGGAACAGTGATCGAAGCACGTCTTGATAAAGGTAAAGGTCCTGTGTCAACCTTACTTGTCCAAGAAGGAACACTTCACGTTGGTGACCCAATCGTTGTCGGTAATACTTACGGACGTGTCCGTGTAATGACAAACGATCTTGGCCGTCGCGATAAAGAAGCAGGACCTGCAACGCCAGTAGAAATCACTGGCTTGAATGATGTACCTCAAGCAGGTGACCGTTTCGTAGTCTTCGAAGACGAAAAGACAGCACGTGCAGCGGGTGAAGAACGCGCAAAACGTGCATTATTGGAAAACCGTGCTGCCACAAGCCGTGTGACTTTGGACAACTTATTTGAAAGCCTGAAAGAAGGCGAATTGAAAGAAGTTAACGTAATCATCAAAGCAGATGTACAAGGTTCAGCAGAAGCACTGGCTGCATCATTGAAGAAGATTGATGTGGAAGGTGTCCGTGTAAAAATCGTCCATTCAGCTGTCGGAGCAATCAATGAAAGTGATGTAACCTTAGCAGCAGCCAGCAACGCTATTATCATCGGTTTCAACGTTCGTCCTACACCGCAGGCAAAAGTGCAAGCTGATACTGAAGAAGTCGATATTCGTCTTCACCGTATCATCTATAAAGCCATCGAAGAAATCGAAACTGCGATGAAAGGGATGCTAGACCCTGAATTTGAAGAAAAAATCACCGGTCAAATGATCGTTCGTGAAACCTTCAAAGTTTCTAAAGTTGGTACGATTGCAGGTGCCTATGTAACAGAAGGATATATTCGTAGAGATAGCGGTGTCCGTGTAATCCGTGACGGAATCGTAATCTATGAAGGCCAACTTGCAAGTCTGAAACGATTCAAAGATGACGTGAAAGAAGTCAAAATGGGTTATGAATGTGGTGCGATGATTGAAAAATTCAATGACATCAAAGTAGATGACGTAATTGAAGGATTTATCATGGAAGAAGTCAAAAATGACTAAAAACTGATAAAAGGAGGCCAATCATTATGGCTAACTACCGTGATCGCCGAGTCGGTCAAGAAATCTTAAAAGAAGTCAATGATATTTTGCGCAAAAAGGTCCGTGACCCTCGTGTGGAGAACGTAACGATCACAGATGTGAAAGTTACGGGGGACTTACAGCAAGCAACGATCTATTACAGCATTTTATCTGACTTAGCATCAGATAAGAAAAAAGCACAAGATGGATTGAATAAAGCATCAGGATTGATTCGTCGAGAGTTAGGGCACAATCTAAGTATTTATAAGACACCTGAATTGTTCTTTGAACTTGATGAATCAGTTGTCTATGGGAACCATATCGATGAATTGCTTCGCGACTTGAACAAAGACTAATCAAAAAATCCCGCAAATCCTGTGAAATCAGGGGTTGCGGGATTTTTTTGTTTTCATTAAGACGTATTACCTAAGAGTTCCATGACTTTAGTCTGGTAGCGTGTCAGCTAACCAAAAAAGAGAAAAAGAAAAGTAAAAAATTCGACTTTCTTTTTTCTATAGTATATAAATTTTTGCATATAGATAAAGATCAAGATACCGATAACGGAAGCTAGATTGTAATCTATTTTAGTGACAGTCAGGTATAGCCAAGTAACTAGAAGATCAGTGGAACCTGCACCATAAAAGTTTGAGTTTGTCGGTCCGTTGACAGTTAAAAGAAAAATCACGTTGAAGTTATTGATATTTCCGATTACGCCGCTTCGATTTGGTCACGATCCAAATTTTGGATAATCCCTGTAGAAATTAGCATAGTAGCTGGGATACCAATTCACATATTGACAAAGATAACAGAGACTTTTACATAAAACGGATCAATCAGGAAAGGAATTGCTCGATCCAGCCCCAGTTTTCCAACAATGTGTTAACTGGCCTAGCGTCATTCAGCAAATTATGCATGATGAGGAGCGAAATGAACTGCGGAACAGCCATTGTGATAACGACAAGTTTTTTGGATCAATGTAAAAAACGTCAGCGAAAGGAAAAATTTCGTGGTTTTTTATACCTGTTCATTTGGCTAGATATAAAATCCAAACAAATGAACAGAAGTGCTTATTAGGTTTCAATTGGGAGTATCTGCGCTAGAATAAGAGTAATAATGAAAAGGAGTGTTATGTATGGATTATTCTAGTAAAGAATACTTTGATAAAATGACGGCTTGGTGGCGTGCTGCTAATTATCTTTCTGTTGGGCAACTTTATCTTAAAGATAACCCCTTACTGAGACGTACACTGAAACCAGAAGATGTCAAAAAACATCCAATCGGTCATTGGGGAACGATTCCTGGCCAAAATTTTATTTATGTCCATTTGAACCGAGTCATCAATAAATATGATTTGAACATGTTTTATATCGAAGGGCCAGGACACGGCGGACAAGTCATGGTATCGAATGCTTATTTAGATGGAAGTTACACAGAGATCTATCCAGAAGTAACGGAAGATGAGACAGGAATGCAAAAATTATTCAAGCGATTTTCATTTCCTGGAGGCATTGCTTCTCATGCAGCACCAGAAACACCAGGTTCTATCCATGAAGGCGGAGAGCTTGGATACTCTCTTTCACATGCAGTCGGAGCTGTATTAGACAATCCTGAAGTAATCTCTGCTGTCGTGATTGGTGATGGTGAAGCAGAAACCGGTCCTTTAGCTGGAAGCTGGTTCTCAAATGTCTTTATCAATCCAGTGATAGATGGAGCTGTTTTACCGATCCTTCATTTAAATGGTGCAAAAATAGCCAACCCAACGATCTTGGCACGTAAATCAGATGGAGAATTAGCAAATTACTTTAACGGACTTGGCTGGGAGCCTTTCTTTATTGAAGGAAATGATCCAGAAAAATTAAATCCTGTTATGGCTGAAAAAATGGATCAAGCAATCGAGAAAATCAAATCCATCCAAAAAGAAGCTCGCCTGAAGACAGCAACAGATGTCGTGATGCCAAAATGGCCAGTATTGATCGTACGCACACCAAAAGGATGGACCGGTCCAAAAGAATGGGACGGGGAACCAATTGAAGGAACCTTCCGAGCACACCAAGTACCGATTCCTGTAGATCAAGAACATATGGATCATGTAGATGCTTTACTCCGTTGGCTGAAATCCTATGAACCAGAAAAATTATTTGATGCACAAGGACGTATTTTAGAAGAAATCAGAGAAATTGCGCCTACTGGTGACCAAAGAATGGCAAAAAATCCTATCACCAATGGTGGAATCGATCCAAGACCGCTTATTATGCCAGATTGGAAAAAATATACTTTGCAATTTGAAAAACCAGGCTCCGTTAAAGCAGAAGATATGACCGAACTTGGTAAATTCGTTCGCGAGATCATTGAGAAAAATCCAGAAAATTTCCGTATATTTGGACCAGATGAAACAAAATCAAACCGATTGAATCAAGTTTTCAAAACGACAAATCGCCAATGGATGGAAAAAATCGAACCAGAAAATGATGAATGGCTTTCGCCATCTGGTCGCGTCATCGACAGTCAATTATCGGAACACCAAGATGAAGGGTTCTTAGAAGGGTACGTTCTGACTGGACGGCATGGTTTTTTTGCAAGTTACGAATCATTCTTGCGAGTGGTTGACTCTATGTTGACTCAGCACTTCAAATGGATACGGAAATCACATGACCTTTCTTGGCGAAAAGATTATCCTTCGCTGAATCTCATTGCAAGCTCAACAGTCTTCCAGCAAGATCACAATGGATATAGCCACCAAGATCCAGGAATATTGACACATTTGGCAGAAAAGAAGGCGGAGTTCATCCGTGAATATCTGCCTGCGGATGCAAATACATTGCTCGCAGTCATGGATAAAGCATTCCGCTCGTCAGAAAAAATCAATTTGATCATCTCTTCCAAACATCCGCGTGCTCAATTTTACTCAGCAGAAGAAGCAGCCGTCTTAGTGAATGAAGGCTTGAAAATCATTGATTGGGCTTCGACAGCAAAAGAGGAGGAACCTGAATTGGTCATTGCTGCTGCAGGAACGGAATCTAACTTAGAAGCATTAGCAGCTGTAACTTTGCTGCTGGAAGAATTCCCAAAACTAAAAATTCGGTTCATCAATGTCGTAGATTTATTGAAATTACGTCATCCAAGTCAAGATCCGCGTGGGTTGAGCGATGAAGAATTTGATCAATATTTTACAAAAGACAAACCGATCTTATTTGCTTTCCACGGTTATGAAACATTGGTCCGCACGATTTTCTTTGATCGTCATAACCATCATTTAATGATTCATGGCTACAAAGAAAATGGAGATATCACGACACCATTTGACATGCGTGTAGTAAATGAACTTGATCGTTATCATTTGGCAAAAGACGCAGCTTTAAAAATCAAAGGAAGTCAAGCAGAAGATTTTGCGGAAAAAATGGATCAGAAATTACAAGAACATCAAAACTATATTCGTGAAAATGGTATTGATCTGCCAGAAGTATTGGATTGGAAATGGAAAAATCTTGACCAATAAAATGATAAAATCGATCCCGCAAAACAGAATTTTTTACATTGATTAAGAAACTGAAAAAATAAATAAAAAAAAACGGAAAAAAGACTGGAAGAATGGACAGTCTTTTTTTTCGTTTTTGGGAAGTGAAAACCAAACTATTTACCTGTAAGCCACCCATAAATCCAATCAAATGGTGCAAAGAAAAAATCTTCCATTCTATTCCCTCCTTTAAAAAAAACATAACATGATTTCTATTTACGTGAGCATGAATTTTGTTACGTTTTTATTGCCGAAAAATAAAAACCGTTCATTATGATGTCAAATTCGTCAGTAATTGATGCAATGTGTTATAATAATTCAGTTAAATCAAAAATGAAATGGAGAAAAGACATGGACGGGTTATTAACTTTATGGAAAGAACGCGGAATGACAAGTCATGATTGCGTATTCAAATTAAGAAAAATCTTACATACGAAAAAAATCGGACATGGGGGTACGCTTGACCCAGACGTAGACGGTGTGTTGCCCATTTGTATTGGAAAAGCCACAAAAGTTATCGAATATTTGACAGATTCTGGGAAAATCTATGTAGGCGAGATAACTCTAGGTTTCAGTACAACGACGGAAGATCGATCCGGAGAACGGGTAGAAACAAAACCAGTAGATATGTCTTTATCTGAAGAAAAAATAGATGAAGTGATGGCTTCATTTATTGGTGAGATCACCCAGATACCACCAATGTACTCAGCGATAAAAGTCAACGGTAAGCGGTTATATGAATATGCCCGCAATAATGAAACAGTGGAGCGTCCTGTTAGAAAGGCTCAGATTTACCGTTTTATCCGGACAAGTGAATTGACAAGAGACGAAGTGACAGGAACCATTTCTTGGCGCTTCGAAGTAGAATGCGGGAAAGGAACCTATGTCCGCACATTAGCTGTAGATACAGGCAAGAAACTTGGTTACCCTGCGCACATGTCTGATCTGACCCGAACAGCAAGTGCCGGTATGTCCCAGAAAGATGCTCTGACATTAGAAGAAGTAGCTCAAGCTGTGAAAAATGGGACAATCGATGATTGTTTGCTGCCAATAGAAAAAGGAGTGAAACGATTCAAACGAGTAGATATTACTGATGAAGTATGGCAGAAAGTAAAAAACGGTATGAGACTTAATTATACTGTATTTGCGCTCCCAGAAATGCCGTCAGAAGAAATTGCTTTGTTTTATAAAGGCAAAGTTGTCAGTATCTATCAGCCAAACCCGAAAGAAAAAAACAAATTAAAACCTAGTAAAGTATTGAGAAATGAGGAATAACGAATGAATATCATCAAGATCAGACATCCTTACCAATCAGAACAAATTCCAGAAGACGATGTCGTTTTAGTACTGGGATTTTTTGACGGCGTGCATATTGGACACCAGAAAGTCATAAAGACAGGTATGGAAATTGCACAAAAAGAAGGATTGAAATTAGCATTGATGACTTTCAATCAGCATCCATCGATTGTCTTTAAAAAGATCGATCCTAGCAGCGTGAAATATTTGACTAGCCTTAAGCAAAAAGAAGAAAAAATGGCCGCTTTGGGTATAGATTATTTATATGAAGTTGATTTTACTTCTTCTTTTGCTCATTTAGCACCGCAGGAATTTGTTGATCAATACATCGTAGGGTTACATGCAAAATATGCTGTTTCCGGTTTTGATTATACGTATGGACCAAAAGACATTGCAGATGTCGCTCATTTTCCTGAATATGCCAAAGGAAGATTCAAAATCGTCACAGTTTCTAAAGAAGAAGAACAAGGTGAAAAAATCAGCTCTACCCGTATTCGAGGATTACTAGACAGCGGACAAGTAAAAGAAGCAGCAAAACTATTAGGTTGCACATATGAGGTAGAAGGGGTAGTTGTCCATGGCGATGCACGAGGCAGACTACTAGGATTCCCTACAGCAAATGTCAAAGTAAAGAGCACAGTTCATTTGCCTAAAGAAGGTGTTTATGTATCGGAAATAAAAATTGGGGAAATTTGGTATCCAGCCATGGGTTCAATTGGACATAATGATACATTCGGTGAAGGACGGGAGCTGACTGTAGAATTGTATATTTTGGACTTTAATCAAGATATCTATGGTGAACATGTCGCAGTACGCTGGAATCAATTTTTAAGAGATCAAGTGAAATTTTCTAGTGTAGAGGAATTGATTGAACAACTCAAAGAGGATGAACAAGCAACAGCTGAATATTTTTCTCAGCAATAAAACATTATGCATAAAATCTCTTGTTTATGTATAACTAGCAATTTCAATAAAATGGGTGATAAATAAGCCCAGGAAAGGGGCTGTGACAAAAGTCTTGTCACAGCCTTTTTTTCCAAATAAATGGTTTTTCAGAAGTAGCTTCTTCGGAAATAAGCCGAAATTTCACAAAAATTTGAGAAGTAATTTTTGTAAATTACTTCTTATTTCTTGAAGCTGGCCACTTCTGTCACAACCTCTTTCTTTATAGAAATAAAAGGACACTAGCAATTCATGAAAACGATTGCTAAAGCGTATCATTTGCTTTAGACTATATATCTTGGTGTACACTCACTTTAAGACGGAAATAAAAGTTATCCGTAATAACAGGTTTAGGTATGAAAAAGGAGTGGGTACTATGTATAAGGAATTAGAAAACAAAGTCGCAGTAGTAACTGGTGGCTCAAAGGGGATTGGAACAGCGATTGCTCAACGATTCGGGAAAGAAAAAATGAATGTAGTTGTCAACTATAACTCGGATAAAGAAGGAGCAGAAAAAGCAGTCAAAGCAATCGAAGAGGCAGGCGGAAAAGCAGTCTCTGTACAAGCAGATGTCAGTTCTGAAGAAGGAATACAGCGTTTACTTGATACGGCTTTAGAAAATTTTGGGACACTGGACGTTTGGATTAATAATGCTGGGATGGAAAATCAGCATCCAACCCATGAACTTAGCCTTGAAGATTGGGAAAGAGTATTAAAAGTCAATTTGACTGGCGTTTTTATCGGAACGAAAGCGGCTTTAAATTACTTTACAGAGAATGATAAAAAAGGAAATATCATCAATATGTCTTCTGTTCATGAACAAATCCCATGGCCAACGTTTGCTCATTACGCTGCTTCAAAAGGCGGAGTAAAACTATTCACCGAAACGGTAGCAATGGAGTACGCACCAAAGGGAATCAGAATCAATAGTATAGGACCTGGTGCTATCCGTACACCTATTAATGCGGCAAAATTTGATGATCCTGAACAAAAAGAACTCTTGGAAAGTATGATCCCACTAGGACGCGTAGGTGAACCAAAAGAAATAGCGGCGACAGCTGCATGGTTGGCTTCAGACGAATCCAGTTATGTTACAGGTATTACACTATTTGCAGATGGTGGGATGACTTTATATCCTTCTTTCCAAGGTGGAAAAGGATAAGGGTGAATAAAAATGGGTTTATTGATTGCATTGATCCCGGCAGTTGGGTGGGGGATCCAGCCACTGATTTTGAAAAAGATTGGTGGCAGACCAACAAATGAGATATTAGGAACTGGTATTGGAGCCGTGCTCGTTGGCTTACTTGTTCAATTATTCGCTTCTCCAGCTGGTATTTCAGTGACTACATTTTTGATTAGTTTACTTTCTGGTGCATTCTGGGTCATCGGACAAACAGGACAGTATACATCTTTCAACTTGATTGGTGTTTCTAAAACGATGCCAATTTCGACTGCATTACAGTTAGTCGGAACCTCATTGATTGGTGTCTTCGCTTTTGGAGAATGGTCTGGAAGTATGGGAAAAATCATTGGTGCAGCAGCAATCATTCTTCTTGTATTTGGTTCTGCTTTAACGGCAATCAGTGATGATCCTGGAAAAAAAGGCGGTATCACAAAAGGAATCAGTCTATTAGCATCAACAAGTATTGGTTATTGGGTTTACAGTGCATTGCCCAAACTAGTTGATGCAAGCGGACTTTCCCTTTTCTTTCCGCAAATGATCGGTGTCTTTTTAGGGGCAGTGATTTATGTGATTTTCCGAAAACCAACCGCATTTTCTGAAGACAAGAGTTGGAAAGCAACAATAGTTGGAGCCATCTTCAGTGTGTCAGCATTGGCTTATATTTTTTCAGCAAATGAAAATGGGGTTGCTACTGCATATATCATTACACAGCTAAACGTAGTTATCTCTACATTAGGCGGTATGTACATCCTGCATGAAAATAAGACACCAAAAGAAAAAAAATTAACGATTATCGGATTATTGCTGATCGTAGTAGGAAGCATGGTCACGGTCTTTATTTGAGGATAAAGATGGTAAAATCTCATTTATTAAAAAAATATTTGTTTGAACCAAACAGTAAGTACTTATAAAAAAATAGCGCTAGAATTTCCAACATCTCTGGAATTTCTAGCGCTTTTTAATTGTTTAAGATACAAGTGAAATATCTGTCTGCATCAATAATTTTTCATTGATCCATTGACTAAAATTTACGACATGATTGAAGTTACCACCGATTAGTATCTCCGCATGATTGTCTTTATAAAGATCGTATTGTAAAAGACGGTCTTTTTTATTTGCGTAAACATCGTTATGGTACTGGACTAATTGTTCTCGGATTTGATTGATTGCTGTAAAATCACGATACTGAAGGTTGAAACGCATCGTGATTGGTGCATTTAGCATGAATCGCTGCATTTCTTTTGCTGCTTCCTCTGCTTGATCTCCGTATAGGAACTCAAAAAGATTACGTTCAGAAAATTTCCATTGCCCGCCAACCTTTGTTCCTTTTAGTTTTCCTTCATGAAGATAATTTCTGATAGAACGTGTAGTAACACCTAATTGTTCGGCTAATTCATTTACTGAGTAAAAATCTTTCAATGTTCACCCTCCTATGTGAATGGTTCTACTGACTTAGTTGATATTTGCTTAATCACGAAATGTAGAAAGAACGATTTTAATTAAGGTCATTGTAAAAATCAAGTCAGAAAATTCTAACTTTTCTTTCTCTAAAGAAATTCGTTCTCTCCTAAAGTGATATTATATTTAAATATACCTGAAAATAATGGGCAGTATTATGAAAGATCACTGATATTTTCTCGTATTTTTTCCTTATTCAAAAGTTTTGCAGGAAAATTGCTGAAAAAATAATTTTACTAAGTGGAAAATTCAAAGCCATTCAATCAGTGATTTTTTTCAGCACAAGAAAGACTCCTTATAAAAATAGCAGATACTTTGTCAATTAAGTGTTTAACCAGGGATGATAAAAAGGATAGGATTGAACAAAACCTGTATAAGCTGATGAATAGTTTCCTCGCCAGTAAAAGGTTTATTCGTATAAAGCTTTATCGCCAAAATTTATCATGACCTTTTTTATCTTCAATATTAAATGAAATCAATTGTTCAATCAATTCCCAGTTGATTACACTTTTCCAAGGAACTTTGATGACGTTATCCGTATATACGTAGCCTGCTTCTTGGATATTTTTTTCAAGGGCACGAATCGCTGCTTTTTCCGGTGCGATAGAAAAATGATTTTTAGCAAAACTAAATGCAATAATAAAGGTACCATGGTCAGTAAACATAGGTTGGTTCCATTTTACAGTTGTGTCTAGCTGGGGATACGTTTCTGTTATCTTAGCAAAAAGGTCTTTGATCTTTTGTTGATGTTCTTTTTCTTTGATCTGATTGATGATCGGCTGAAATTTTTCCATTCTAAAACGCCTCCATTAAGTGGTTTGATTTATTTTACCAGAAAAACAATAGTTATGTATAAAAAACGAACAAAACACAAGTAATGTTGTAACCGCTATATTTATATGATAAGATGTCTCAAATAATAAAATAGAAAAGAGACATAAAAATGATTGACTTGGCAAAGAAATTCTTACACGAAAATATATATTTTGAGTTGTATCATCATCGAGCCATTTATACAAATGAAGATGCTTTGGTAATAAAGAAAGAACAAGGATTTACAGGTACAGAGACCAAAAGCTTATTCTTAAAAGATAAAAAAGATAATAACTACGTATATCTGACTTTTACTACGAAACAAACGGATTTCAAAGCATTAGGGAAGATCGTCGGTAAAAGGCTTTCTATTGTTTCATCAGAACGCATGGAAGAACAAACGGGACAAAAGCAGGGCGCTGTTTCTCCGTTTGGTTATGAAAAACAGATTCCGATTATTATTGATGAAGAGCTCTTATCAAATGAAAAACTTGTTTTTGCACCAGGTAGACCAGATCAAACGATGGTCATCCAAACGGTTGACTTAAACAAAATCATCCAGCTACTTGAGATGCCGATATTTTTGATGCCGGCAAACGAAAAAAACAATTAACCAAGTAAAATAGTGCATACTTGGAGGTGAAGCAACATGATAAGTTATCCATTATTAGAAAGAAATGCAACGATTGGGGTTACTGCACCATCCTCAGGCGTATCAGAGGAACACCATTCGTTACTCGAATCAGCTTTAAAGAGAATGGAAGAAAAATCTTTCCAAGTAGTTACTGGAAAGACGCTTTGGACGCAAGATAAGGAAAAATCAGGTCCAGCAAGAAAACGAGCAGATGAATTCAATCAAATGATGCAAGATGAAAATATCCAAATGATCTTTCCGCCTTGGGGAGGAGAATTATTGATTGAGATTCTCGATTTTGTCGATTTTGATGCTCTACAACCAAAATGGATAGTAGGTTATTCAGATATTAGTACGTTGCTACTTGCTGTCACATTAAAAACAGGGATAGCCACTGCACATGGAACCAACCTTATTGATTTAAGAGGAGAGTACTTGGATGAAACGACAGCAATGTGGGAAAGTGTACTGAAAACAAGAGAAGGAGAATCGATTCTACAGCAACCTTCTGAAAAGTATCAAAAAGAGTGGCCCCATGAGCATTCATCATCTTCTGTTTTCCATCTCACTGAACCAACAAATTGGCAATCAGTCAGCGGAGATGCAGTAAGGATGAAGGGACGATTATTAGGTGGCTGTATTGATACGATCAGTCATTTAATCGGTACCCCTTATGGAGATGTCCAATCTTTTAAAAGAAAGTATAATGATGGAAAGCCGATCTTGTGGTTTCTAGAAAATTGTGAGCTATCGTCAGTTGATTTAAGAAGATCACTTGTTCAGATGAAACTGGCAGGATGGTTTGATGGCAGCTCGGGGATCATGTTCGGTAGAAGTGCAGCAGAGGATTTGTTAGATTATAAAATGAAGGATGTATATGAAGATCTGTCAAAGGAATTAAAACTACCGATCTTGTATGATATTGATTGTGGTCATGTACCGCCACAACTGACATTGATCAATGGTGCCTATGCAGAAGTAGCGGTAGAAGATAGAAAAGCGACTGTTTTGCAAACGTTTATTTAAAAAATTTTTTCCTGCCTTGGAGTTTATCAAAGACCAACAAATCTAAATAGAAAAGAAAATGAAAGAAGCTGACAGTATTTTGCCAGCTTCTTTTTGTATGATCTATTAGAAATTTTAATTATCCATAACTATCACATTGATCAGCTGTTTCACATCATTTGGATTACCTGTAGGAATAGCTACTACAGATGCATTATCAATAATTTCTTGAGTTGTTTCTCTAATGAACGCTGGATAAGATGTTTGATCTGCAGGCATTTGCCAATGTGAAGGAACTGGATAACTAGTGATTGTCCCGTCATGGTTACTTGAATACACTAAAACTCCCTGGTAACTGTATTTCCCAGTGAGCATAACCACATCTTTCGGATAGACTGCACTCCCTGCATCATAAGGGGCGATAGGTGTTCCTGCAGGATAATGAATAACATGTAGTTCGAAATCACCCGATGTATCTCTAAAAGTATTACCTCTAATTGCTAGCCAAACACGTGCGTACTCAATTTGTAGATCAGAATATCCTGCTAACGGATCTATTGACTGAGAAGACTGTGAGGAAGTTGTGTCTATTGTTGAAGAAGAAATATTTGTCTCAACTGTACTACTAGATGTAGAAGAAGTATTGGGCTCTGAGACTTTACTGCTTGTTGAAGATGTATTCGTTTCAGTAGAAGCTGATTTCTGAGTACTTGATTTTTCAGCTGAACTGGTTTGTTTGATTGAACTTTTGTCTGTGGTCGCAGATGGATCACTATTTTCTTTACTAGGAGACGTACATCCTACAAGGAATAAAGAGACCAACAATAAAATAAAACCTAACTTTTTCATATAAAATACCTCATTATTTTTTTAATACCAGTATAGCATAATCCTGAATTTTTGAATCCGTAAAACCTTGTCTATGAATATAAATAGAGTGTATCTTCTTTGATAAATGTCAGAAAAAGTGTGACAAATAACCATCAGTAAAATTACTTGTCATACTATTGATAAGGAGTATTTAATTGAAGAGAATGATTAGGAGAAAGGATCTCCGTACTTTTTATAGTAATCATAGAATCCAAGTTTGTATAGACGAATCTTTTTTTCTCTTATTTCTTCTGTTTCAAAATGGACTGCTTGAAGAATCAAGTCTGTGAATTCTATAGGAGCTGTTCCATTCGCAGTAATCAAATTACGATCTTTCACAGCTTGTTGTTCTATAAAATCTTCTTTATTCTGATAATTTTCCGATTCTAACCAAGGAAATTGCGCATTTCCGGTGTGTTTGTAACCTTGCAATAATCCGCTCTGAGCTAAATAATCAACTGCCCCACAAATAGCAGCTACTGGTACGTCTGTTTTTAACAATTTATCGATTATTTGATATAAATGATGATTTTTTATGTCCCATGAATTGCCACCGATCATAATAAAAAGGTCAACTTTTTCAGGTATTTGTTCGATTAAGTAATCGATTTTTGTTTTTAATCCTCCAATGGAAGTGACCTCTGATTGGATAGAAGCAGTTTTGTTTTGCCATCCCTCTTTTTGGTTTAGTGTGCTAGTAATATAAGCACCTTCCCAATCGGCATATTCCTCTAATAGAAACGTAATCGCAGTTTTCATTTTCAAGCTCTCCTTTACTATCTATGACAAGGACAACAGTTTTAACATACAGACATTCATTAAATTTGGATAGCGACAGCGAAAACAACAATTCTTAAGTTTTAGACAGAGTATACAGACAGTCAACTTAATTAAATACGAACTAAATAAAAATGACAGGTAATCATTTTTGTTTACCAGCATTATAACATTTTGCATACATGGATGACAAAAGAACCAATTCCCACTTGCTTGAGTACAATCTTAAAAGAAACTGGAAGGCAAAAAGTAATTATAGAAACGAAAAATAAATCATATCGGGCACTCAGACATGAAAACAACCCTAGAAATATATAACTAGTCCAATGAAAAAACAGCGAATGCCGTAGAAAACAAGGATTCTGCGTACATTCATATCTCATTTTGCGAGCATATCTGCTATTACTGTGACTAAATGTTAATATGGTTAAAATGACCGTTATATTTTTTATATAAATATCGTATAATTAGTATGAATATAGAAGAAGGAAAGAAGCTGCAATCTTGGAACCTAAAGACAAGTATTTAGATTACGCTAGGGTCAATAAAGATAAATTTATTGAAACAATCATCAAGGGAAAAATCCCTGATGATGAAAAAGATGCGGTATTCATGGCTGGAAGCCCAGGAGCAGGTAAAACAGAGGTTGCACTAGGTTTAGCTGAAAATTATGACAACCATGTTGTGATTGATGCGGACTATTTTAGAGCACAATTTCCAGAATACAATGGAAAGAACTCAAGTGTTTTTCAGAAAGCTTCTTCTTGGTTAGTTGAACAATCATTAAAATATGTACTGGAACATGGCTATTCTTTCATACTAAAGGATACTTTTGCTATCCTTAGTGCAGAGAAAAATATTATTCGAGCCCTTAAAAATAACTTTCGCGTTACGATTTTCTATGTTTACCAAGATCCCAAAGTTGCCTGGGATTTCACTCGAAAACGTGAACTAGCTGAAGGACGTCATGTGCCAAAAGAAATGTTTATCAATGCGTTTTTTAAGTCCAGAGAGAATATTGAAAAAGTCAAAAATAGACATCCTGAAGTAGTCCTTCACATAATGATTAAGGATTATCAAAACGACATTTCTGAAGTGCATTATGCAGCAGATAATATTCAATTAGTACTACCAATACAATATACTTCAAAAGAGTTGGAGGAGGAATTACATGACTGAGAAAGAACAAGTACAACAAATCGTGAAGAAGTATAATAAAAGTATCGCTGATTTATCAGAAAACGCCTCAGCGAAAGAATTTAAAACAGTAATGAAGTACGTAGCAGATGAAGCAAATCGTAAGCAGCGAAAACTAGTTGGGTTGGATAAATAAATTTTTTAAACCATATCCTTGTAAAGTTGAGTTTTTTATTTTAATGAATTAAGACTATTAAATAGATAATTATTGTAACTTAAAAAACACAGCTAAAAATTAGTTGTGTTTTTTATTAGGTTTACTTTTCTGGTATAAAAGGAACTAGCTACTTTTTCAAAATTTCTAAATCATTCAATATGTAGCGCTTACTAAATTATTCGCCATAAAATTTTATAATTGGATCACTCATTGTTTTACCTAAGTCATATTTAAGTAATAACCGGTGTTTTTACATAAGAAGACTTCGGGTATTTTTTAGTTTGATTAGCTCTGATATACCTATAAAGAATATGCTAAGGTAAGAATAGTAAAAATTCACATAGATGAGGTATAATAATGATGTTTTTATATATTACAGATAACTTGACACAAAATGAGTTTTTTTCGATTTTTCAAGTTATCTAATGCAATTATATTGATATCATTAGGAGCTGCATTGTTATGAATCCAACATTGATTACTAAGAAAGAATTACTAAAAAAATTAGATATTTCTACTGGTGTATTAGCTGATTTAATTAGAAATGGCATGCCAAAAGAGGGAGAAATGTTTAATCTTGATAAGATTATTACATGGCGAGAAAATTGGTCTAAAAACATATTAGGTGAGTTAGAAGTTGGTAGAGTATATACTAACAAAGAAATTTCAGAGAAGTTTAAATGTTCCAAACAGGGTGGAATGAGAAGATCTCATCAAACTAATACTCTTGTACTGTTTAGTGATCAAACAGGAAGTAATGTTTATAAAGATAAGTGGTTAAATGGTATTTTACAATATACCGGTATGGGACTAAAAGGGGATCAAGTATTGGATAAGAATCAAAATAAAGTTTTAGCCAATTCAAAAAGTAATTTTGTAAAGATTCATTTATTTGAAACATTTAAACCAAAAGAACACACGTATCTGGGAGAAGTATATTTAGCAGGACAAATATATACTGTTAATGAAAAAGATAGTTCGGGCAACAGCAGAAAAGTATATAAATTTCCATTAGCTTTAATAAATCAAGAGCAATTGATTGAAGATAAAGATATATATGCAATTGATTGAAGATAAAGATATATATAACCAGGAAGAAAATCAAACTAGACATATTCGTAATTTATCTGATGCTAAATTAGAGGAAGAAGCAAGAAAAGTTAGTAATTATAATAAAAAAATGGCTGCAAAATATGTTAACGAAGAGGAGTTTTGCTTCTCAAAAACAAAAATATATAAACGTAATCCCTTCGTATCTGAATATGTTAAACGACTTGCAAAAGGTATTTGTCAACTTTGCCAAGAAAAAGGGCCATTTATAAAAGAAGGTGTACCTTATTTACATTGTCATCATATAGAATATTTGTCGCAAGGTGGAAAAGATGTGATTGAAAACTGTATCGCGTTATGTCCCAATTGTCATGCTAGAATTCATGAACTTGAGTTACCTGACGATAAAGAAAAATTGCTGAAGATCGTTGAAAAAAGAGAAAATAGCTTTTCTAAAATACCGTAATTTATTTTTATAGGACAAATAAGCTAATGTGAGCTATGCCTTCTATATAAGACTAAGTTCTATTATAAGTAACGAAGTAATTCTCGTTCCTTCCTGTAGTAATATTTTTTAAATAACCTATAGGCTTCTTCAAAAGTACATCCTCCAGTAAATTCTAAGTACTGGAGGATTCTTTTTCTAGTGTTGCTTTACTCATGAAAAAGTAGTTGTCTACTTCATCAAAATTTCTGAACTTTTTTAATGTATAATAAAGAGCTCGATCATTTACTACAAGGATGCTAGCTCCTACATTTTCACAGTTTTTTAGCAAGTAAATTTTTCTAAAATCACATCAGGAAATGCATGAGATTCTTTAAGAGAGGCAATTATAGGGCTATGATTACGGTTCGTGTAAGTGACGCCAAAAAAGAATGGCTTTCTTATATAGCTGAATTTTATGGGATTACTTTATCTGAACTTCTAAAAAACTATTCGATGGAACAACTAGAAGATGAATACAATCGTCAAACGGCTGAAATTGCCCATAAACATTGGATAAGAAGTGGGAAAACAACAGTATTCATGGAAGAATCCTTAATGAATTTGGTGGGCTGGAATGACCTGCCGTTTAAAATTCACGCCCGAAATTCAGAAGCAGCTCTGATTGGCAAATACGTGTATTGGTAGAGATAGAAGATAATCAATTCGTTGTTATCGCTATTCAAGTAGGGCACCGAAGAAATGTCTATGATTAAGAGACTGTTTATTTTTACAAAAAAATAATAATTGGAATCTAGTTAAAACTCTTGAAGTGAGAGATTTGACTAGATTTTTTTATGAATAAAATAAGGACAAAATTGTTTAGGAAGAATCATGAGTGTAAAAAAATCATCCAAGAAGTCGATTCTTGGATTTTTTAGTGGATTTGTTCGCCAAATACGTTTAGTATGCGTATATGAGAGGTTGTAAGCAAAGCGTTGTGGTCTGAGCACTTAAGGAGGAATCTGTGAAAATAGCTTTTCATATTTTTGCAGATTTTGACTTAATGCCGAAGGTCAGCTTTGCGATTACCGTTTATCGAGAGGCTGTAAAAGCACCGTGTAGCTCCGATGACAATAAGCAAGCATTTTTAGAGCTAGGTTTCCTTGATTCTAAATATGCGGCTTATTTCAATGAGTTGGTGCTTGAACGCGATTTTAAGAAGGTCGAAAACAGGCACGACTTTTCGACGTAAGGAGAAAGAATTTCAATGATAGAAACAATAAATCCCGCAGAAAACAAGGTTTCTGCGTACATTCATATCCCATTTTGCGAGCATATCTGCTATTACTGTGACTTTAATAAAGTTTTTTTAGAAGGGCAGCCAGTAGATGAGTATGTGGAAATGCTGCTGAATGAAATGAGATTAATGCTGGAAAGTCATCCTACAGCGAATTTGGAAACACTTTATGTAGGAGGCGGAACACCAACTTCTTTATCTGCTAAACAACTTGATCGACTATTATCAGGTGCTAGAGAGATCCTGCCTTTTCAAAATGGTAATGAGTTTACTGTAGAAGCGAATCCTGGTGATTTGACCCGTGAAAAACTTCAAGTGATGAAAAACTATGGCGTCAATCGTTTATCCATGGGAGTGCAGACATTTGACAATCGCTTATTGAAAAAAATTGGACGTAAACATACTGCAGAAGATGTGTATCAAACAATGCAATTTTTAGAAGCAGAAAATTTTACCAATGTAAGCATCGATTTGATTTATGCATTACCGGGACAAACACTAGAAGGATATCGGGATACTTTGGAAAAAGCTTTGGCTTTGGATCTGCCTCACTATTCTTTGTACTCATTGATCCTCGAAAACAAAACAATGTTCATGAACTGGGTACGACAAGGAAGACTCGAACTGCCTGATCAGGAAACGGAAACCAGAATGTTTGAAGAGACGATTGAAGCAATGGAAAAGCATGGACGTCACCAATATGAAATAAGTAACTTTGGGCTCTCCGGACATGAATCTCAACATAACCTCATGTACTGGAACAATGACCACTATTTTGGGTTTGGAGCTGGTGCTAGCGGTTATCTTGGAGATATTCGTTACCGCAACAAAGGACCGATCCAACACTATTTACGCCCATTACGAGCAAATGAACGCCCGGTATTGGAAGAAGAAAAATTGACACGAAAAAATCAAATAGAAGAAGAAATGTTCTTAGGACTAAGAAAAAAAACAGGGATTACTAAAAAACATTTCTATGATCGCTATCAAAAAACAATTGAATCGGTGTACGGTGATGTGCTAAGGGAATTAGAGCAAGAAGGGTTACTTGTTAATGAAGAAGACCGTGTTTATTTGACACCAAGAGGGACTTTTTTGGGGAACAATGTGTTTGAGCGCTTTTTATTTGAAAAATAGTTTGAAGAATATTTGTTTTTTATCGAAACTTGAAAAGAAAAAGTTTAGAAAGTTTGACAATGAGGTATTGAAGTATTGATATAACTGGATTTACATCAATTATTTAGAATTAGCACTCTTGTGTTTAGAGTGCTAAAAAATGGAGTCTTTCTCTTGACAGGAGAAGGGCTTCTTGCTATATTTATAAGTGAATTAGCACTTAGAATATATGAGTGCTAATGAGAGGTGAGGAAGATGTTAACAAAGCGACAAAACGACATTTTACGTCTGATCATCCAACACTATACGAGTAGTGGCGTGCCCGTTGGTTCCAAAACATTAATGTCTGAGGGAGTCAAGGCCAGCTCAGCAACGATTCGCAATGATATGAAAGCATTAGAAGATGAAGGATTGCTGTTGAAGACTCACTCTTCTTCTGGGCGGATTCCATCTGCTTTAGGCTATCGTTATTACGTGGATCATTTGTTAAAACCTGCTCGCGTAGCAGAAGATGATTTGCTGCTGATTCGTCAGTCTCTAGGCAGAGAATTTCATGAAATCAATGAGATTATTAAGCAATCTGCTGAGATATTATCTGAGCTGACAAGCTATACGACTTTTTCATTGGGACCTGAAATAAAAGACCGCCGACTGACTGGCTTTCGTATCGTACCCTTGAATAATCGACAGATTATTGCTATCGTCGTAACAGATATGGGGAATGTAGAAAGCCAAGTGTTCACTCTTCCCGAATATATGGGAAGTCAGGAACTAGAAAAAATGGTACAGATTGTAAACGACCGTCTAGTCGGAGATCCTCTGATGACGGTGTACCATAAACTTCGTACGGAGATTCCGATGATTCTTCATAAATATTTCCAGACGACAGAAGGGATGTCTCAGTTATTTGACACCGTTCTTGGTCATGTTTTTGAAGAAAAGGTTTATGTCAGTGGACAAATGAATCTCTTGGATTATGAGCCCCGTCAAGATCTTGATCAGTTCAAATCGATGTTTTCTTTTATGAAAGACTCAGACGGACTTACACAAATGATCACTCCGATGGATAGCAATATTCATATCAAGATTGGTGCTGAATTAGGCAATGATTTATTGCAGAATATGAGTATGATTCAAGCAAGTTACGAGATAGATGGTCATGGAAGAGGTACAATAGCCTTGTTAGGGCCTACTAGTATGCCTTATTCTCGGATGTTCGGTCTAGTCGATGTTTATCGAAGAGAACTAGCAGCTAAACTTGCTGATTATTACCGCTCGCTTGACTTGTCAAACTCGTAATGTGAATAACGAAGCTATTTGCAGCTGATCGTTCTCTCTTTCTTAGTAAGAGCAATCAAACAGCTGACTGAATAATGAAAGGAAGACTGTATCGTGAAAGAAAATCAAGAAGAACTAGATAAAGAAATGACAGATGCTCAGCCAGAACCGGAAATCGATGTCGAAGCTGCAGAAGATTCGGGTATTTCAGAAGCTGAAGCGGAAGAATTCGAAACAGCGAAATTAAAAGCTGAGTTAGAAGAAATGGAAGATAGATACTTGCGGGCTCGTGCTGAAATCGCAAATATGGCAAATCGAGGAAAAAATGAGCGTGAGCAATTACAAAAATACCGTTCGCAAGATTTAGCCAAAAAATTACTTCCATCAATTGACAACCTGGAACGTGCATTAGCCACAGAAGTGTCAGATGATCAAGGGGCAGGTTTGAAAAAAGGCGTGGAAATGGTCTTGGAAAGTTTGCGTAACGCACTGGAAGAAGAAGGAATTGAAAAAATCCCTGCTAAAGGAGAAGCCTTTGATCCTAATCTTCATCAAGCAGTACAAACTGTTCCAGCGACTGAAGATACACCAGCCGATACGATTGTAGAAGTACTACAAGAAGGCTACAAATTACATGATCGCGTGTTAAGACCAACTATGGTCATTGTTGCACAATAATTGTGCGGATATAAAACTTACACTTTCAATTAAAGAAGGAGACGTTAATTATGAGTAAAATTATCGGTATTGACTTAGGTACGACTAACTCTGCAGTAGCAGTATTGGAAGGAAACGAAGCAAAAATCATCGCTAACCCAGAAGGAAACCGTACAACACCTTCTGTTGTATCATTCAAAAATGGAGAAATCCAAGTAGGGGAAGTTGCAAAACGTCAAGCTGTGACAAACCCAAATACGATTTCATCAATCAAACGCCATATCGGTGAAGCAGGTTACAAAGTAGATGTAGAAGGTAAATCATATACACCACAAGAAATCTCAGCAATGATCCTTCAATATATCAAAGGATTCGCAGAAGACTATTTAGGTGAAAAAGTCGAAAAAGCAGTTATCACTGTGCCAGCTTACTTTAATGATGCACAACGTCAAGCAACAAAAGATGCTGGTAAGATCGCTGGTCTAGAAGTAGAACGTATCGTCAATGAACCAACTGCAGCTGCTCTTGCCTATGGTTTAGATAAAACAGATCGCGACGAAAAAATCTTAGTATTCGACCTTGGTGGCGGTACTTTTGACGTATCTATCCTTGAACTAGGAGACGGTGTCTTTGATGTATTGTCAACAGCTGGCGACAACCATCTAGGTGGGGACGACTTTGATAACAAAATCATCGACTACATGGTAGCAGAATTCAAAAAAGAAAACAGCATTGACTTGTCTCAAGACAAAATGGCTTTACAACGCTTGAAAGACGCTGCTGAAAAAGCGAAAAAAGATTTATCTGGCGTATCAAGCACACAAATCAGCTTGCCATTTATCACAGCAGGAGAATCTGGACCATTGCATTTGGAAATGACATTGACACGTGCAAAATTTGATGAATTAACAGCTGACTTAGTAGAACGTACAAAAGTACCAGTACGTCAAGCGTTAAAAGATGCAGGTCTGTCACAATCAGAAATCGACGAAGTTATTTTAGTCGGTGGATCTACTCGTATCCCTGCAGTTGTAGAAGCAGTACGTAAAGAAACAGGAAAAGAACCAAACAAATCAGTTAACCCTGATGAAGTAGTTGCTATGGGTGCTGCTATCCAAGGTGGCGTGATCACTGGTGATGTGAAAGATGTTGTTTTACTTGACGTTACACCATTGTCATTAGGTATCGAAACAATGGGTGGAGTGTTCACTAAATTGATTGACCGCAATACAACGATTCCAACAAGTAAATCACAAGTATTCTCAACTGCGGCAGATAATCAACCAGCAGTAGACATCCATGTATTACAAGGTGAACGCCCAATGGCTGCTGACAACAAAACTCTAGGAAGATTCCAATTGACAGATATTCCAGCAGCTCCTCGTGGTATTCCACAAATCGAAGTAACATTCGATATTGATAAAAACGGGATTGTAAATGTATCTGCGAAAGATCTAGGTACACAAAAAGAACAAAAAATCACGATCAAATCTTCTTCAGGTCTAACAGACGAAGAAATCGAACGTATGGTGAAAGATGCAGAAGCAAACGCTGAAGCAGATAAAGCTCGTAAAGAGGAAGTTGACCTACGTAATGATGTAGACGCATTGCTATTCTCTGTGGACAAAACATTGAAAGAATTAGAAGGCAAAGTGGACGAAGAAGAAGTGAAAAAAGCAGAAACAGCTCGTGACGAATTAAAAGCCGCTGTTGAAGCAAACAACATCGAGGAAATGAAAACTAAACGCGATGCATTGAACGAAATCGTTCAAAACTTGACTGTTAAACTATACGAACAAGCTGCACAACAACAAGCTCAAGAAAATCCAGAAGCAGCTCAAGGCGGAGCAGATGATGTCGTTGATGCTGATTTTGAAGAAGTCGATGGCGACGATAAATAATCAGTTCACTGAATTTCGAGAGAAGGCCAAAGTTGCTACTTTGGCTTTTTCTTTTGAAAAATAGTTTGAAGTATCGGTTTTTGTTTCAAACAAAATATGATATGATAACAAGCGACGTGAAAATGATGAGAACCAATAGGAGGAAAGCCTATGGCAACAAAACGTGATTATTATGAAGTCTTAGGGCTCTCAAAAGGAGCATCAGAAGATGAAATAAAGAAAGCTTATCGTAAGCTTTCGAAAAAATACCATCCTGACATCAATAAAGAACCTGATGCGGAAGAAAAATTCAAAGAAGTATCAGAAGCATATGAGATTTTAAGTGACCCGCAAAAACGCGCTGCATACGACCAATACGGGCATGCAGGCACAGATCCAAATTACGGTGCTGGTGGAGCTGGTGGCGGATTTGGTGGATTCGGCGGCTTCTCTGGTGGCGGCTTCGGTGGTTTTGAAGATATCTTCGACTCTTTCTTTGGAGGAGGCGGTCGGTCAGTCGATCCAAATGCGCCTCGTCAAGGTGCTGATTTGCAATATACGGTCGACTTGTCTTTTGAAGAAGCGATTTTTGGTGTAGAAAAAGAAATCAAGTATAATCGGGAAGAAATCTGTCATACTTGTGGTGGAAACGGTGCAAAACCAGGCACACAACCAACTACTTGTCATAAATGTCATGGTGCAGGTACGATCAATGTAGAACGCCAAACGCCACTTGGACGAGTGATGAGCCGTCAAACTTGTGATGTTTGTCATGGCACAGGGAAAGAAATCAAAGAACCTTGTCCAACCTGTCATGGCTCAGGGCATGAGAAGAAAGCACATTCAGTTAAAGTGAATGTACCAGCTGGTGTAGAAGAAGGACAACAAATGCGTTTAGCTGGTCAAGGAGAAGCTGGAGAAAACGGCGGACCATTTGGTGATTTGTATGTGGTCTTTCGTGTAGAAGAAAGTGATATCTTTGATCGTGAAGGTTCTGAAATTTACTATGAATTGCCTTTAAGTTTTGTACAAGCAGCTTTGGGGGATGAAGTCCAAGTACCAACTGTCCATGGAGATGTGAAATTGAAGATCCCTGCTGGAACACAGACAGGTACGAACTTCCGTTTACGTGGAAAAGGCGCTCCGAAGTTACGTGGTGGTGCAACAGGCGACCAACATGTCAAAGTAAAACTGATCACACCGAAAAATCTAAATGAACAACAAAGAGAAGCATTACGTGCATTCGCTGAAGCTGGCGGCATCAAAGTTGAAGAACAGCAAGAAGACGGTTTCTTCGATAAGTTTAAAGATGCTTTTGGCGGGAAAAAGCGGAAGTAGTTTTTCTAGTAAAAATATAAAGTAGACTTGCCCAAATTTTCTATTTCTAGTAAAAACGCTAAGTCATTAATAATTAAAAACCAGACGAACAATCATACGTTCGCCTGGTTTTTTTTGTAGTTGTCATGTTTGTACCAACAAAAAAGCCAGCTTTAGAATAAGATAATCATCATAGTTTCTGAAGGTGGTATCGACTATGTACTTGATATCGTCAATGAACCGATGGTACTTTCTTATGCGATGGAACAGGTAGAGCGATTGCTTGTTTGTGCAGGAGAACAAGCGATGCGGCTGGTACAGTTAAGTGAAAAAACAAGAAACTAAAAATGCCCGGTCGTCATGAAGCAACCGGGCATTTTTGGTTTTTATTAAATATTCAATACTTTATTCAAGAAATCTTTTGTCCGTTCATTTTGCGGATTTTCAAAGATTTGTTGAGGCGTTCCGTCTTCTAAAAAGTTTCCGTCGTCAATGAACATGACACGATTGGCCACTTCTTTAGCGAAGCCCATTTCGTGCGTAACGATAACCATCGTCATACCTTGTTCTGCTAACTTTTTCATGACGTTCAAGACATCACCGACCATTTCGGGGTCGAGTGCAGATGTAGGCTCATCAAAAAGCATGATGTCAGGGTTCATCGCTAGAGCACGAGCAATAGCCACACGCTGTTTTTGTCCACCAGAAAGCATTTCAGGATACATATCTTTTTTATCTTCTAGACCAACTGTCTGCAGTAATTTGATTGCTTTTTTCTCTGCTTCTTCTCTAGATTCTTTCTTCAGGTCCATCGGTGCTAAAATGATGTTTTCCAAAATAGAAAGATGAGGGAATAGGTTAAAGTGCTGGAATACCATTCCGATATGTTGTCTCACCAAGTTGATATCTGTGCTTTTATCCATCAAGTGGGCGCCGTCAATAATAATTTCACCGTCAGAAGGTTCTTCTAAACGATTCAAGCAACGCAAAAATGTACTTTTTCCTGAACCTGAAGGGCCAATGATACAGACGACATCTCCTTCGTTGATGGATACATTGATGTCGTTTAATACTGTGTTATCGCCGTATTTTTTGACTAAATGCTCAACTAAGATTTTTTCTGCCATCTTACTTCACCTTCTTTTCTAAAACTTTTGCTAATTTTGTCAATGCTGTGATCAAAATCAAGTACATGATCGCAATGATCAAGTAAACATACGTACTTTGTGTTGTACGTGCAACAATGATCTTACCAGTTTGCAGCAATTCGACTACACCGATTGCGGAAATGATCGTTGTGTCTTTTAATGAGATAACGAACTGATTGACGAATGATGGGATCATGATGCGTATTGCTTGTGGCAAAATGATTTTTTGCATTGTCCGATTATAAGAAAGACCTAAACTTCTGGAAGCTTCCATTTGTCCGACAGGAACGGCGTTGATCCCGCCTCGAACAATCTCTGCGATATAAGCACTTGCGTTAAGAGTCAAGGTGATAACACCAGCAAGGAAGTCAGGAATCGTAAATCCAACGATACCAGGCAACCCAAAGAAAATAAAGAACGCAAGAACCATCATTGGAATTCCTCGGATGATATCGACATAAATACTAGCAATTGTGCGAAGAGCGCGTATTGGTGCTACACTGAATAATCCAAAAATCACACCGATTACTATAGCCAAAGCAAAGGAGATCAAAGTTAGGAGAATTGTTCTCCAAAGTCCTTTCAACAATGCTTGATAGTTGTTTTGGATAAGTCCAAGAAATGTTGATTCATCAGCAGTGGAAGACTCACTAGAAGTTTCTGAACCATCCGCTACATATTCTTTGATAATCTTATCGTATTCGCCTGTTCTTTTTAATTCTTTCAATCCTTCATTGAACATATTAAGAAGCTCAGGATTTTGTCCTTTTTTAACGGCAAATGCATATTTTCCGCCAGATTCTTTTTCGATCGGTGTTTCCAATTCTTGTCCTTGTTTGATCGCATAACCGATTACCGGATAATCATCCATCATTGCATCGATTGCGCCAACTTTTAACCCGTCGTACAATTGATCAGCAGCATCAAAATATTTGATAGAATAGCCATATTCAGATTCATGGTCGCTTAAAAATTCAGCACTTTCGGTACCAACTTTTGCTCCGACTGTTTTTCCTTTCAAATCTTCATAAGACTTGATCGAAGTATCTCCTTTTTTGACAGCTAATTGGATCCCGCTATCAAAGTAAGAATCAGAAAAATCATAGCTTTTCTTTCGTTCATCTGTTACAGTCATTCCGGCAATCATTCCGTCTGCTTGTCCTGATTCCAAAGCTTGCAAAGCAGCAGAGAAACCACGGTAGTCCATTCGGATGTTAAATCCTTGCAGTTTGGCGATGTTTTCCATCAATTTTACATCGATGCCTTCGTACTCGCCCTTTGCGTTTTGAAATTCAAATGGAGCAAAAGCAGAGTCACTGGCAATTACGTATACGTCTTTTTTGGGCTCTATTTTTTGCATTGTCTCGCTTGTGCTTGACTCTGCCGTTGTAGTGTTGTCAGCTTGTGCAACATGACCAAACGCAAGTGTCACAAGTCCTGTCATTAAGAAAACAAATGAGTGAAATAAATGCTTTCTTTTCATAATCAACCTCCTAAATTTCCAATATTTTATTATTATAGGCGAAAAGTGCTGAATCAGACAAGACTGTAAGCTCGAAAAAATGAAAAAAATGCGAGTTTCTAACATTTTATGTTATAAAACGTAACATGTATAATAAGATAAAAAAGTGGCGAAAGTATGTTCGGTGTGGTATAATTTTTTAGTAAGGAATGCCTTTGCTTTCCTTTTCTTTTTATTGGTCGTAAAATGAAAAGGAATGAATGAAAAGGAGGACGAAGAATGATTGAGAGAGATACCTCCCGACACTTTGAGCTTGTCTCGAAATACCAACCGGCTGGTGATCAGCCTGAAGCGATTAACCAATTAGTGGATGGCGTAGTCGGCGGGAAAAAAGCACAAATCTTATTAGGTGCGACTGGAACAGGGAAAACATATACGATTTCCAATCTTATTGAGAAAGTGAATAAACCAACACTGATTATTGCTCATAATAAAACATTGGCTGGTCAGCTGTACGGGGAATTCAAGGAATTTTTCCCTAACAATGCTGTTGAATATTTTGTTTCTTATTATGATTATTATCAGCCTGAAGCTTATGTGCCTTCAAGCGATACGTATATCGAAAAAGATTCAAGTGTAAATGATGAGATCGACAAATTACGACATTCGGCTACTAGTTCATTATTAGAAAGAAATGATGTGATCGTCATTGCATCCGTTTCATGTATTTTTGGATTAGGTTCGCCTTTTGAGTACCAAAAACAAGTAGTTTCGATTCGACAGGGAGCAGAACTAGATCGCAATCAGTTGATTCGTGACTTAGTCAGTATCCAATTCGAAAGAAATGATATAGATTTTCAGCGCGGTCGTTTTCGAGTGCGCGGTGATGTCGTGGAGATTTTTCCGGCTTCAAGAGATGAACGTGCCTTACGTGTGGAGTTTTTTGGAGATGAGGTCGAACGTATCCGAGAAGTCAATGCACTGACAGGTGAAGTTTTAGGAGAAACGGAACACGTGGCAATCTTCCCGGCGACTCACTTTGTGACGAATGATGAACATATGGAGCATGCCGTAGCGAATATCAAAGCGGAATTAGAACAGCGTTTAACTGTCTTGCGAAATGAAAACAAACTTCTGGAAGCTCAACGTTTAGAACAGCGAACCAATTACGATATTGAAATGATGTTAGAAATGGGCTACACGTCGGGAATTGAAAATTATTCTCGGCATATGGACGGACGTAAAGAAGGTGAACCGCCTTATACGCTATTGGATTTCTTTCCTGAAGATTTTTTGATCGTGGCGGACGAATCGCACGTAACCATGCCTCAAATCAGAGGAATGTATAATGGTGACCGAGCGAGAAAACAGATGCTAGTAGATTACGGTTTCCGTTTGCCATCTGCTTTAGACAATCGGCCACTTCGGTTAGAAGAGTTTGAAAAACATGTCAATCAGATCATTTATGTCTCTGCGACGCCAGGACCATATGAACATGAACAAACAGATACCGTTATCCAACAAATCATCCGTCCGACAGGGCTGCTTGACCCAGTGATCGAAGTTCGTCCAATCATGGGACAAATCGATGATCTAGTAGGCGAAATAAATGAACGAGTCGAAAAAGACCAGCGGGTGTTTGTAACGACATTGACGAAAAAAATGGCAGAAGACCTCACAGATTATTTCAAAGAATTAGGGATCAAAGTCAAATATTTGCATAGTGATATCAAAACGCTGGAACGAACAGAAATCATTCGAGATCTTCGATTAGGTGAATTTGATGTGTTAGTTGGAATCAATTTGCTTCGTGAAGGATTAGACGTACCTGAAGTTTCCCTTGTTGCTATCTTGGATGCGGATAAAGAAGGCTTTTTACGTAGTGAACGTTCCTTAGTCCAAACGATTGGACGAGCTGCTCGGAATGAAGAAGGTAAAGTAATCATGTACGCAGACAAAGTAACAGATTCTATGCGTCTAGCGATGGATGAAACATCAAGACGCCGTACGATTCAGCAGAAGTACAATGAAGAACATGGGATCGTTCCAAAAACGATCATTAAAGAAATCCGAGATTTGATTTCTATTACGAAAGAATCGGAAGATGATACAAAAGAAGCGGTACAAGTCTCGTATGAAGAAATGACGAAAGAAGAAAAAGATACGTTATTGATGAAATTAGAAAAAGAAATGAAAGATGCGGCGAAAGCATTGGATTTTGAAACAGCCGCTAATGTGCGAGATATGATTTTAGAATTAAAAGCTTCAAAGTAGGAGGACAACATGGCTAACGATAAAATTACGATTCACGGTGCACGTGCCCATAACTTGAAAAATATAGATGTAACGATTCCACGAGATAAATTCGTGGTCGTTACAGGTTTGTCCGGTTCTGGAAAAAGTTCCCTAGCATTTGATACGCTGTACGCTGAAGGGCAGCGGAGATACGTAGAGAGCCTTTCTGCTTATGCTCGTCAGTTTTTAGGACAAATGGATAAGCCGGACGTAGATAGCATCGACGGATTGAGTCCGGCGATTTCTATTGATCAGAAAACAACAAGTAAAAATCCTCGGTCGACAGTAGGTACTGTGACGGAAATCAATGACTATTTACGCTTGTTGTTTGCACGTGTAGGACATCCGATTTGTCCCAACGATCATATCGAGATTACCAGTCAATCAGTAGATCAAATGGCAGATCAAGTAATGGCTTTGCCTGAGCGCACAAAGATCCAAGTGTTGGCACCGATCGTGGTAAAGAAAAAAGGACAACATAAAAAAATATTCGAACGAATCCAAAAAGAGGGATACGTCCGCGTTCGAGTCGATGGTGAGATCTATGATTTAAGTGAAGTGCCTGAGCTGGAGAAAAACAAAAAACATGATATCGCGATCGTCATCGACCGGATCATTGTGAAAGAAGGGATTCGTTCTCGTCTATTTGATTCTTTAGAGGCGGCCCTGCGATTGGCAGACGGCTATGCTCTGGTTGACGTGATCGGTGAAGAAGAAATGTTGTTTAGCGAACACTATGCCTGTCCTTATTGCGGATTTACTGTTGGCGAACTAGAACCAAGACTGTTCTCATTCAATGCGCCTTTTGGAGCTTGTCCAGACTGTGATGGTTTAGGTGTCAAATTAGAAGTCGATCAAGATTTAGTGATTCCAGATAGAACGAAGACACTTAGTCAAGGTGCTATCGTTCCATGGAATCCAATCAGCTCTCAGTATTATCCTCAAATGTTAGCGCAGGCTTGTGAAAGTTTCGGTATCGATTTAGATACACCATTCGAAGAATTACCGGAAGAGCATCAGGAGATCATCTTGAATGGGACAGATGATCTTTTCCATTTCCATTATGAAAATGATTTTGGTGGCGTTCGCGATGTAGAAACGACTTTCGAAGGGGTATTGAAGAATATCGAGCGTCGTTATCATGATACGAACAGTGATTTCACGCGTGAGCAAATGCGTCTTTATATGACAGAATTAACTTGTCAGACATGTAAAGGTTATCGATTGAATCCCCAAGCTCTATCTGTTCAAATCAATGGAACGAATATCGGGCAAACAAATGAGTTGTCTATTCAAAAAGCAGTAGATTTCTTCTCAAACTTAACGTTATCTGAACAAGAGAAAGTAATTGCCAAACCGATTTTAAAAGAAGTAAATGACAGACTTTCATTCTTGGAAAATGTGGGGCTAGACTATCTAACTTTGAGTCGCGCTTCCGGAACATTATCTGGGGGAGAAGCGCAGCGAATCAGATTGGCTACGCAAATTGGATCGAATCTTTCTGGAGTTTTGTATATTTTAGATGAACCATCGATCGGATTGCATCAACGCGACAACGATCGACTAATTGGCTCATTAAAGAAAATGCGTGATCTTGGCAACACCCTCGTTGTAGTCGAACATGATGAAGATACGATGTGGGCAGCAGATTATCTGATTGACGTCGGACCTGGGGCCGGAGAACAAGGCGGACAAATCGTGGCTGCAGGCACTCCTGAAGAAGTAGCTAATGATGAAAATTCTTTGACAGGGAAATATCTTTCAGGGAAAAAATCAATACCTGTACCAAAAGAACGCCGTAAAGGTAATGGGAAAGCAATCAAGATCACTGGTGCTTCAGAAAACAATCTGAAAAATATTAGTGTTGAATTTCCATTAGGAGAATTTGTAGCAGTCACAGGTGTGTCTGGTTCTGGAAAGAGTACATTGGTCAATAGTATCTTAAAGAAATCGTTAGCGCAAAAATTAAATAAGAATTCTGCTAAGCCAGGTAAATTCAAGACAATTTCCGGCTACGAAAGTATCGAAAAGGTCATCGATATTGATCAAAGCCCAATCGGCCGGACGCCGAGAAGTAATCCAGCGACTTATACAAGTGTATTTGATGATATCCGTGGGTTATTTGCTCAAACGAACGAGGCAAAAATGCGGGGTTATAAGAAAGGGCGTTTTAGTTTCAACGTAAAAGGCGGTCGTTGTGAAGCTTGTCGCGGGGATGGAATTATTAAGATCGAAATGCACTTTTTGCCTGATGTCTATGTTCCTTGTGAAGTATGTCATGGCAAACGATATAACTCTGAAACATTAGAAGTGCATTACAAAAGAAAAAGCATTGCTGATATTTTGGAAATGACAGTAGAAGATGCTGTAGAATTCTTCAAGCACATTCCAAAGATTCATCGCAAACTGCAAACGATTGTTGATGTTGGCTTAGGTTATGTGACGATGGGGCAACCAGCAACGACATTGTCCGGTGGTGAGGCACAACGGATGAAACTTGCCAGTGAATTGCACAAAATCTCTAATGGAAAGAATTTCTATATACTAGATGAACCAACGACAGGACTTCATAGCGATGACATCGCCCGCTTGTTGCATGTATTACAAAGATTAGTAGATGCTGGTAACACAGTTTTAGTGATTGAACACAATCTAGATGTAATCAAAACAGCAGATTATATCATTGATTTAGGACCAGAAGGTGGAGAAGGTGGAGGAACGATCCTTGCGACTGGAACACCAGAAGAAATCATTAACGTAAAAGAAAGTTATACAGGTCACTATTTGAAAAAAATAATGGTATAAAGAGGATAGATAGCTGAGATAGTTAAAAAAACATAAAAAAATGAATTTTTGCTTGTTTTATTAATATCAGTGTTCTAGAATCATTACATGGTAGTTCTTTCTACACTGATTGGTATAGATAAAAACTTCCTATAAGTTCAATCCGTTCAAAAAAGAATTGAGCAATCGGAGGAGTTTCCTTTGATTGCTTTTTTCTTTATGGTATGATATTCCTTGTGTAGTTGGAAAAGAAAAACAAGAGATTATGAGTAAGTGAGAGATAATGATGAACAGTATTGAAAATGAAGAATTTATCCCTATATTATTAGGAAGCGACATGAACGTTTATGGTATGGCACGTTCTTTTAATGAAGCATACGGCAAAATCTGCCAAGCATATGCTTCGGATCAGTTAGCCCCTACCCGCTACAGTAAAATTGTCAATGTAGAAGTTATTCCAGGATTTGATAAAGACCCTGTATTTATCGAGACGATGCTTCGTTTGGCAAAAGAAAGATATTCTGATAAGAGTAAAAAATATCTTTTGATTGCTTGTGGTGATGGATATGCAGAATTGATCTCCCAACATAAACAAGAGCTGTCAGAATATTTTATCTGTCCATATATTGATTATTCTTTATTTGAAAGACTGATCAATAAAGTAAGCTTTTATGAAGTTTGTGAAGAATATGATCTTCCGTATCCTAAAACATTGATCGTCAGAGAAGAAATGTTAGTAAATGGACATTTGGAACAGGAATTGCCTTTTGAATTCCCAGTTGCTTTGAAACCTGCAAACAGTGTGGAGTATCTTTCTGTCCAATTTGAAGGAAGAAAAAAAGCTTTTATTTTAGAGACTAGAGAAGAGTTCGATTTAATTTTAGGCCGGATATACGAAGCCGGTTATAAAAGTGAAATGATTGTACAAGATTTTATCCCGGGTGATGATAGTAATATGCGTGTGCTAAATGCGTATGTAGATGAAGATCATCAAGTTCGGATGATGTGTCTTGGTCATCCACTGTTAGAAGATCCTACACCAGCATCGATTGGTAATTACGTTGTGATCATGCCAGATTATAACGAAAAAATCTATCAAACCATTAAGGCATTTTTGGAAAAAATCGAATATACAGGCTTTGCCAATTTCGATATGAAGTATGATCCTAGAGATGGAGAATATAAATTATTTGAAATCAATTTGAGACAAGGTCGTAGCAGTTTCTTTGTGACATTGAACGGCTTGAATCTGGCTCGTTTCGTCACAGAAGATCGAGTGTTTAACAAACCCTTTGTTGAAACGACCTATGGAACGAATCAATCAGATAAAGCAAGATTATGGATGGGTGTGCCCAAAAAAATCTTTTTAGAATATGCTCGGGAAAATGAAGACAAAAAACTAGCTGAGCAAATGATCAAAGAAAATCGTTACGGTACTACTGTGTTTTATGAAAAAGACCGGTCAATCAAGCGCTGGTTGTTGATGAAATATATGTTCCATAACTATATTCCAAGATTCAAAAAGTATTTTCATGTGAAAGAAGGCTAGTTCATGGAGAATTTTTTCAGTATTTTAGGCGGAATGGGCACGATGGCGACAGAAAGTTTTGTTCGCTTGATCAACCACCGAACGAAAGCTACAAAAGATCAAGAATATTTGAATTATGTCTTATTCAATCATGCAACAGTTCCTGATCGTACAGCTTATATTTTAGATCGATCAGAAGAAAATCCAATGCCGTTTCTGCTGGATGATATTGAGAAACAAAATTTATTGCAGCCGAACTTCATTGTGTTGACTTGTAACACCGCACACTACTTTTTTGAAGAATTACAAGCGGCAACGGATATTCCTATCCTTCATATGCCAAGAGAAGCAGCAAATGAACTTGTCCGTCAGCATACGACAGGGAGAGTAGCGATTCTAGGAACAGAAGGAAGTATGAAAGCTGGAATCTATGAACGCGAAGTCAAAAATCTTGGATTCGAAACAGTGATTCCTGATACTGTTCTTCAAGAAAAAATCAATTATCTGATCTATCATGAGATCAAGGAATCGGATTATTTGAATCAAGAGCTATATTACGAAATCTTAGAAGAAGCGGTAGAGCGCCTAAACTGTGAAAAAGTCATCTTAGGTTGCACAGAATTGTCATTGATGCATGAATTTGCTGAAGATAACCATTATCCAGTGATCGATGCCCAATCTATTTTAGCAGATCGGACGATTGAACGAGCGCTAGCTGAAAGAAGCAAGGCATTGGATACAGCATCGGAAAAGTAAAAAAATTGGATTTGGGGCAAATATCCTAAAAGATATTTGGTCCAAATCTTTTTGTAAAAGAAAAAGAAAACTGGTAATGATACGCCCGGAATGATATAATTTTACTATGCACAATGTGAGAGGAGTTCGTAATTATGACAGATAATTTGCAATTAGTCATCATAACAGGTATGAGCGGTGCAGGGAAAACAGTAGCTATCCAAAGTTTTGAAGATATGGGCTATTTTTGTATCGATAATATGCCGCCTCGATTGATTCCAAAATTCTGGGAATTAATCAAAGAATCAGGCAAAGTCACAAAAATGGCTTTAGGAGTGGATTTACGTTCTCGTTCCTTCTTTGAAGAAATCCAAAACATGCTGATCGAAATCGAAAATACGAACTTCATCGACACTTCTATCTTATTTTTAGATGCTTCAGACGAAGAACTAGTGGCTCGCTACAAAGAAACAAGACGAGCACATCCAATGGCGATGGACGGTTTGATCACTGAAGGGATACGTAAAGAACGGGCGATACTAGACGACTTGAAAGCCCAAGCTTCCGTGATCATTGATACGACGACATTGACACCACGACAATTACGTGAAAAAATCAATGAGTCATTCAAATCAAAGGGAGACCAAGGATTTCGGATCGAATTTGTATCATTTGGTTTTAAATACGGGTTGCCGATCGATTCGGATATTGTGATGGATGTGCGTTTTTTGCCCAACCCTCATTATATCCCGGAACTAAGACCATTGACCGGAAAAGATCAGCCAGTCTATGATTATGTGATGTCCTTTGATGAAACGCAATCATTCTACCATAAATTTTTGGATCTTCTGGAAACTGTATTGCCTGGATACATTAAAGAAGGAAAAAGCAGCTTGACAGTTGCAATCGGCTGTACAGGCGGTCAACACCGTTCTGTGGCATTGACTGAACGTTTGGCAAATGCTTTAGGGAAAAACTATAAAGTCAATGTGACACATCGGGACAAGGATAAAAGGAAAGAGACGGTGAACCGGTCGTGAAAATGAAAACCTACCGGATAAGAAAACCAAAGATCGTAGTGGTCGGCGGTGGCACTGGTCTGCCAGTTATCCTGAAAAGTTTGCGAAATCAAGGAGCAGATATCACAGCAGTAGTGACTGTTGCAGATGATGGGGGAAGCAGCGGTGCAATCAGAGAATCGATCGCTATGGCTCCTCCTGGTGACTTGAGAAATGTCTTAGTGGCGTTATCGGATATGCCACAATTCTATGAAGATATTTTCCAATACCGTTTCAAAAAGGAAGATCAGTTTTTAGCCAATCATACGATCGGTAATCTGATCATTGCCGCAGTTTCCGAGATGCGGGGAAGCACTTATGAGGCGATTCAATTATTAGCAAAAATGATGCATGTAGATGGACATGTTTATCCTTCTTCAGAAACTCCTTTGACCTTGCATGCTGTCTTTAAAGACGGAACGACTGCAGTAGGAGAATCTAAAATCGCGATCGACCGTAAAACCATTGACCGTGTGTATGTCTGCAACACAAATGATAAAAGTGAAGCCAAAGCGGCTCGAAAAGTCGTTTCAGCAATTATGGACGCCGACATGGTCGTTTTGGGACCCGGAAGTTTATTCACCAGTATCCTTCCAAATTTAGTGATACCAGAAATCGGCGAAGCAATGCTCAAGACAACTGCTGAAACCGTCTATATCTGTAATATCATGACCCAAAAAGGGGAAACGGAACATTTCACAGATGCCGATCATATACGTGTTTTACACAAGCATTTGAATCAGCCTTTTATCGATACAGTATTGGTCAATACGGAAAAAGTGCCTGAAGATTATATGGACCCAGAGATCTATGATGAGTATCTAGTACAAGTCGCACACGACTTCAACGGATTGAGAAATGAAGGATGTCGAGTGATTTCCACCGACTTTTTGGAATTGAAAGATGGGGGTGTCTTCCACGATGGAGACAAAGTAGTAGAAGAATTGTTCCGTTTAGTTTTCGGTTCAAAATATTAAGCAATTTATTGTTGGAGAAAGGAGGAGAATAGGATGTCATTTGCTGCAGATGTGAAGAAAGAACTAACTGGTTTGGAAGTTCATCGAGAACATGCGAAAGCGGAATTAGCTGCTTTGCTGCGAATGAACGGCTCTTTAGGTATTGTGAACCAGCAGTTTATTTTGAACGTCCAAACAGAAAATGCTGCAATTGCCAGACGTATCTATTCTCTTTTGAAAGATCATTATCAGGTACGAAGTGAGCTACTCGTTCGTAAAAAAATGAAATTAAAAAAGAACAATGTCTATATCGTCCGGTTGAAGCAAGGCACAAAAGATGTGTTGATGGATCTTGATATCATGGATGGTATGATGTTCAATGGACACGTTTCGGACGAGATTATGGGAAATTCGCAAAAAATGCGTTCTTACTTACGTGGTGCTTTTATGGCCTCAGGTTCAGTCAATAATCCGGAAACGAGCCGTTATCATTTGGAAATATTTTCTATTTATGAACAGCATAACCAAGACATTTGCGATATGTTAAATTATTACGGTCTACATGCTCGAACGCTTGAACGGCGCAATGGCTATATTTCTTATTTAAAAGGAGCAGAAAAAATTGCTGATTTCTTAACATTGATTGGTGCAACCAACTCAATGCTCCGATTTGAAGATGTTCGAATCGTACGGGATATGAGAAATTCGGTCAATCGTCTAGTCAATTGTGAGACAGCAAATCTGAACAAGACGATTGATGCGGCTTCTAAACAAATCGAAAACATCGAATTGATCGAAGCAAAGGTCGGTCTACATGCCCTTCCTGAAAAACTTCAGGAAATCGCAGAACTTCGGCTTCAACATCCAGAGGTCAGCTTGAAAGAATTAGGGGAAATGATTCCCTCAGGTGCGATATCAAAATCGGGAATTAATCACCGAATTCGCAAAATAAATGAATTTGCGGAAAAACTGCGTGAAGAAGCAGTTTAATCCAAAGAAAAAACTGATACATGAAGCAGGAGATGCGAATGTATCAGTTTTTTTTAAAAGTTATACTTGCTTTTCTTCCGTCAAACTATAATTCCATCTTTACTGGAGTAACATAATTTGGAAAGGCTTCTATTGTTTTTAATACAATCGTATAAAAAGCGGGGAGACAACTGAATGAAGATTTTAGTTTTGTACATAAATTTTTGCTTAATATAGAAGTCCTGATATAGATAAGATCAAGTATTTATCTATAACTGGCCTGATTAATTAAAAAACTGGAAGGAACTGCTCGATCATCCTTGAGAACTGCTCTTCTTACTTCTGGTCAAGATTCTCGTGGTTGGTGGATAAGGATGGTTGATAAGTTCATTGGATTAGCTAGTCGAAAACAACCAGGTGTAATTAATGTAGAAGTTTTAACAAGGGGATGGAGTGATTTATTCAGTGATAATCATAAGTTCATAAATAGTAATTGAGATGTATGGTTGGAATACGTTATACCTGAACTTGAACTACCAAGATTTGGTTTAGAATTTGAGAATCGATGTTTATAAAGGGAGGGCAAAAATGCGTTTTTTTACAACTTTTACTATCATTATGATTGCAGTACTTTTTATTTTTCTAGATATAGCAAAGCGAAATACAGCATTTTTATTATATCGGGTTTTACTTCGAGCAGGTCTCATAACATTTATATCGATCGTTGGATTTTTTCTATTCACAGTTATTGTATTTATTTGGAGAACTCCAGCACCACCATTGCCAGAGATTACATATGGAGAATTTCCTTTTAGACTTGAGTATGAATTGAATGAAGAATTACATGTGATAGAAGACACGTTAATAGTTGAATTTGATGGATTTGGAATGAACGAAGGCATAGGGAGATATCGTAGATGGACAAGTCGTTTAGCCAGCGGAGAAGATTTAGTGTTGCTGTTAGAAGTTAGTGATAATAAGCAAATATTTTATTTTCCAGGACCTGCTAATTATTACATGGGAGATAGGTTGAATGGTTATAATCATACTTTTCCTAGTGCTTCTTTCATTGAAAGGGAAAGAGGCATTATTAGAAGGGATATTTTACATGACAAAGAATTATTAGAACAATTTGGTCCGCTTGATCAAAATACAATAAATGAAGAAGAATTGTTAAATCAATATAATATAAGGCTAGTGAATTGGGAAATATCTGAACCGATTGTTAACAATTTTGGTGATTAGAAAACAATTACGATAAATAGAAACAAGCCAAATCATCAGCAAGTAAAAGCTGATGATTTGGCCTTTCTTATACGAGTAGTAGGAATTCATAGCGAATATTATTACGATCAGTAGATATTTTGATATTAAAGGAGTATTACGAACTAGTATGTGAGAATGTAGAGGTGATTTGCGAATAATGAGAAATTTATCAAATAGAAACAAAATATTAATCATTATTGTTGTTATAGCTGTGTTTCATCTGGGAACGAATGCGGTTTTAAGTAGAATAATATTGGGTCCTAAGCCACCAAGGCCAGAAATTACCCGAGGGGAGTTTGATTTTAGATTAGAATATGAAGTAGATGGGGAAAGGATTGTGATAGAAGATACAATTGTTGCATTATTTGATGGATTTTCTGCAGATGCAGGCAGCATGGCATGGTATCGCACGTGGCGTCTACATTTAGCAAGTGATAGACGATCACGAAATATCTTATTAGATGAATTAGAGGATGGTCGAAGAATATCTTATGTCCCAGAAAGTGCTAACTATTTTATGGGAGATGTACAGAAAGAAAGAGAGCCTAATCCTAATTGGTATCCATTTAATGGCGTAACAATAGAATATCCACGCAATAAAACACCTGAAATAGGTGCAAAATTTATAAGTGGTTTAGAAGATCTGTACGATAGGTTTGGAATCCGTCTTGTTAGTTGGGAACACGATCCACCAATAGAAAATCGTTTTGAATAATCGAAATCTGCTAATCCATTTCATCAGCCAGTGAATGTTGTAATGGAACAATTTGGTTTAGTGTTCAAAACCATTGAAATACTAGGATGTGATCAGCAAAAATGAATCTGAATAAAAAAGAGAGCAACTATTAGATGAGAGGAGTTAAGAGTTGTTAGCTTTATACGAATCAAAGTGGCAAATATAGATGCGTATGCATTTGTGTTTGCCATCTTGCATTTGGTAGACGAGATAGGTATAAGCTAAAGAAATAACTTGTTTAAAATAAACGACCTAGCTCAACAAACGACCATCTAATCAACTAACAGCATACATAAAAGCAACTATTTTTGAAGTAGAATTGAAATCGGGATAACTTAAAAAGTGATTGGGATACTAGTGAGAATCACCGTACATAAATATTACTCGTTAAGGGGAATTGAGAAATTTTGTATGAAAATTTAAGAATTAGTTAGTATGCGCAAGTCAAAAATATGAATAAATTATTTGGTGGAGATAATTTGCTCAGCTTGTCATAAGAAATGAGATAATCTGGCAGATGCAAGCTTTTGGACACCATTTATTCGGAATAAGGAGGTTGGGACAGAAGCGTTTAACTCCAAGAAATAAGAAGGAGTTGCTTCTGCTTCCGCCGTTTATACGTGTTTAGAGCGTGAGACAAAAGTGTTCTTTACTTTTGTCCCACGCTCCTTATTTTTTTATTTTGTTTGGATCAATTCTTTTAATTCCTTTATTGAAATAGATTCATCAAAGATTTCTTTACCCAAGATGACAGTTGGAACAAATCGAATATGTGCTTGCTCAGCTTCGTTGATGACAGCTTGGCTCAGCTGTTCGTCTTTTAGTTCTGTCAGCTTTAGTTTATCTACTGCAAAATCCGCTACTTCTTGGAGAGAAAGATGTTTCCACTCGTCTTGAGTATCGAATATTTGTTTGATCTCTTTGATCGCTTTTTGACCATCGCTGATTGTGAGATACCGGTGCATCACGTTCCCTCGCAGCAAGCTTTCTTTTTCTTTATCGAACAATTTGATCACTCGCTGCAATTGCCCGCTTTGGACTGCTTCTTCTAATAGCTCATAAGATTCTTCAAACCATTGTCGGCAATACGGACAAGCTAAGTTGATGAATTCGACCATTTTTTTAGGAGCATTCGATGAACCATAAAGGATTCCTTTTTGTGTATTTGTTTTCGTTGCATCAATCACTGATATATCCATGTTAAAACACCTCTTTCGCTTATAGTTTATACATGTCTGACAAAAAAAGGCAACGATTTAGACTGTTTGTCTAAAAATTAGATGACCAATTCAAATAGATATATGTAAAATATTTTTATAAATAAAAGAAAAAAATGGAATGTTTTACGTTATAATGGAACAGATAATAAGAGAGAATATGAACAAGGATGATGAATCATGCGAAAAATGAAAACAATGGATGGCAATACGGCAGCCGCATATATTTCTTATGCATTTACCGAGATTGCTGCAATATATCCAATAACACCCAGTTCGACCATGGCCGAATTAGTAGATCAATGGTCAGCAGCAGGAAAAGAAAATGTATTCGGTCAACCAGTAAAAGTAGTAGAAATGCAATCCGAAGCAGGAGCAGCTGGTGTGGTCCATGGATCATTGAAAACTGGTGCACTGACAACTACATATACCGCTTCTCAAGGGCTGCTTTTGATGATACCGAATATGTACAAGATTGCTGGGGAACTACTGCCAAGTGTTTTCCACGTTGCTAGTCGGGCAGTGACGACAAATGCTTTGAATATTTTCGGAGATCACGGAGACGTGATGGCTGCAAGACAAACAGGATTTGCTATGTTAGCTGAAAGCAGTGTACAAGAAGTGATGGATTTAGCACCTGTTGCCCATCTTGCTTCTATTGAAGGAGAAGTACCTTTTTTGAATTTCTTTGATGGATTCCGTACGAGTCACGAGATTCAAAAAATCGAAGTTTTGGAATATGAAGAATTAGCTCCTCTGATCAATCAGGAGAAATTAGCTTCATTTCGTAAACGAGGGATGAATCCCAATCATCCGACTGTTAGTGGTACGAACCAGAATCCAGACATCCATTTTCAACAACGGGAAACGATCAACCCCTATTATGATAAATTACCTGAAATCGTTCAAAAATATATGAAAGAGATCAACCGATTACGAGGAACTTCTTATGACTTGGTGACTTATTACGGAGCAGACGATGCGGAAGAAGTCATTGTTTCTATGGGATCAGTTGCACAGACGATTGAACAAACGATTGATTACTTGAATGCAAACGGACGGAAAACAGGTTTTTTGAATATCCATCTTTATCGTCCTTTTCCAGTGGAAACATTCGTGCAAAAGTTGCCTCATACAGTAAAAACAATTGCTGTTCTTGATCGAAGTAAAGAACCAGGGGCAGGTGGAGAACCTCTCTTATTAGACGTTCAAAGTGCATTATATGATTCTGAACTTCGCCCGGCTGTTATTGGTGGTCGCTACGGATTGGGGTCTAAAGATGTGACTCCCGACCAAATCTCAGCAGTTTTTGATGAATTGCAAAAAGACCCAAGCATACGCAAAAAACGTTTCACCATAGGGATCGTTGATGATGTGACTTATCAATCTTTGGAACCAAAGGAAAGTCTGGATTTGACAGAACCGCAAACATTCCAGGCCAAGTTTTGGGGGTTTGGATCTGACGGAACAGTCGGAGCAAATAAATCAGCTATCAAGATTATTGGAGATCACACCGATAAATATGCGCAAGGCTATTTTTATTATGATTCGAAAAAATCTGGCGGTCTAACTGTCTCTCATCTTCGTTTTGGAGATACGCCGATACGTTCTGCGTATCTTGTCGAGCATGCGGACCTTGTTGCCTGTCACACACCAGCTTACCTGCATAGCTATGACTTGGTCAAAGGATTGAAGCCAGGTGGCATTTTTTTATTGAATACTCTTTGGAGCGACGAACAATTAGAAACGCATCTGCCCTTAAAATTAAAACGTTACTTGGCTGAAAATAACATTAGATTCTATACGATCAATGCCATGAGATTGGCCCAAGAAGTCGGTTTGGGACGCCGGATCAATACCGCAATGGAAACGGCATTTTTTAAATTAGCTGACATCATTCCTTTTGATGAGGTGATTCCGCTGCTAAAAGAAGAAGCCCTGAAAAGCTATGGACATAAATCAATGGCTATCGTAGAAAAAAACATACAAGCAATCGATCGGACGACCGAACTGCTTCATCAAGTCGCGATCCCAGACCATTGGAGAACGTTGGAGATGCCTGAAAAAATCAATAAAAGGAACACTGGTTATGTACAAGAAATACTTGAACCAGTGAATGCACAGGAAGGAAATCAACTCTCTGTTGGTACACTTGTAGCAAATGGAATGACAACTGGCGAAATGCCTTTAGGAACGGCTTCTATGGAAAAGCGGGGCGTCGCTTTAGAAGTACCTCAGTGGATTAGTGATCGCTGTACGATGTGTAATGAATGTGCCTTTGTTTGTCCTCATGCTGCCATCCGTCCATTTTTAGCAGATGAAGAGGAAATGGAAGAAGCGCCAGAAGGATTTATCGTGAGAGAAATGCGAGGCGCAGACGGCGTAAAATACCGTATCCAAGTTTCAGTGGAAGACTGTACAGGTTGTGGTCTGTGTGTAGAGGCTTGTCCCGCAAAAGAAAAAGCTTTAGTGATGAAGCCTTATGAAGAACAGAAAGAACAAGCTGTGAATTGGGCTTTTGCAATGACATTAAGACAAAAAGCAAATCCAGTCAAAGGAAAGAATACTGTCTTGTCTACACAATTCAATCAACCGCTTCTTGAATTCTCGGGCGCTTGCTCAGGCTGTGGCGAAACACCTTATGTAAAATTATTGACACAAATGTTCGGTGATCGAATGATGATCGCGAATGCGACAGGCTGTTCTTCTATTTGGGGCGGTGCTTCTCCTGCTTCTCCTTATACGACCAATGAATGTGGTCAAGGGCCTGCATGGTCAAATTCTTTATTGGAAGATAATGCTGAATTTGGTTATGGTATGCTTCTAGCGGCACAGACTCGTCGCGAGGCTTTGGCAAGTTCAATCAAAGAAGTATTGCCAAAAGTATCAGAAGAACTACGAGAATTGATGGAAGACTGGTTGGTACACATGTTTGAGAGTGAAGGAACGCAGCAAAGAGCAGCAAAACTGCAAGCTGCGATCGAAAGCGAACGATCAATTGTCCCTGAACTGGAGGATATATACAAGAGAAAGGATCTATTCGTAAAAAACAGCCAATGGATGATTGGTGGAGACGGATGGGCTTACGACATTGGTTTTGGCGGGATCGATCATGTACTTGCCAGCGGAGCAGACGTGAATATCCTTGTTTTGGATAACGAAGTCTATTCCAATACTGGCGGTCAAACCTCAAAAGCAACACCAGCTTCGGCAATCGCTAAATTTTCGGCTAGTGGAAAGTATGCTTCAAAGAAAGATCTAGGAATGATGGCGATGACATATGGAAATGTTTATGTGGCGCAAATTGCTTCAGGTGCCAATCAAATGCAAACGATCAAGGCATTTGAAGAAGCAGAAAAGTATCCTGGACCTTCTCTAATCATTGCCTATACGCCTTGTATCACACATGGTTTGCTTGGTGGAATGAAAGAATCGCTTAAAGAAGCAAAAGAAGCTGTTTCTTCTGGCTATTGGTCATTATATCGATATAACCCTGCAATGGTCGAAAAAAACAAGAACCCAATGACTTTGGACTACAAAAAACCTGATTTTTCTACTATGCCTAATTTCATGAGGAAACAAGTTCGTTTTTCCTCGCTAGAGAACGCAAATCCAAATCTTGCAAAAGCTTTATTTGAAAAGACTGTCCACGACGCTAAAACACGTTTTTACAACTATGCTGCACTGACGGGAGAATTAGAAAAAATCAAGAAACGACTTGAACCAGAGGAATCTATCGATGTACCCGTTAAGACTAGAAAAGAAAAAACGACGGACCTTGAAGCAGAAGAAAGAAGAGCTGCTAGAAGAGCTGCCAGAGCAGAACGACGTAAAAAAATGGAACAAGCTACAAAAGAAAAAAAGGAAAAATAACAGAAAAAATATAATGAATAATTCTCTGAAGTTTAAAAATATTTATTGCAGAGAAAAATAAAACGCATACTTGCAATTTTCTTGAAAATTATGCGTTTTTCTCAAGAAAAATACGAGCAGATCAGCCTCTAAAATTAAAACATATGATATACTAGAGAGGAAATCTCAAAAGAGAAGAGAGGCTTTTTATGTCATTTCAAATCGGGGAACTTTTTAATTTGGACTATTGGCAGCAAATGTTTTCCGGTGACTTGTTCTCTCTGAATTTTTTGGTGAACATACTTGATATTCTGGTTGTCTGGTATCTTGTATACAAACTGATCCAACTGTTGCGAGGCACAAAAGCGATTCAGCTTCTGAAAGGTGTAGCTATTTTTATTGTTATCCGAATCGTAGCGGAAATCATTGGTCTGCACACCTTGTCTTGGCTGATGAACCAAGTCATTACGTACGGGGTGATAGCTGCTATCGTGATTTTTCAGCCGGAAATCCGGAGAGGACTGGAACATCTTGGACGCAGTTCGCTTTTCAAACAATCAAAAAGCGAACAGCAGGAAGATGAGAAGATGATCTTGTCTTTTGACAAAGCCATCCAATATATGTCCAAGCGAAAAATCGGTGCGTTGATCACTATCGAACGTCATACTGGATTAGATGAGTATATTGAGACAGGGATTGCTTTAGATGCAGATATCACTGGGGAGCTGCTGATCAATATCTTTATTCCTAATACACCGCTGCATGACGGTGCAGTTATTGTAAAAGAAGGAAAGATCGCAGTAGCAAGCGCCTATCTTCCTCTATCAGAAAGTATGTTGATCCCTAAAGAATTCGGGACTCGACACCGGGCAGCTGTCGGTATAAGCGAAGTCAGCGACGCGATTACCATCGTTGTCTCTGAAGAAACCGGGGACGTCAGCATCACGTTAGATAATGAACTGATGGCTGGCTTATCCCAGCAAGAATATTTGGCAATCTTGCGTAGAGAACTAATTGCTGAAGAGAAAACAAAAAACAAGAAAAACGTGATTCAATCTTTCCTAGACGGTATGACTAAGGGAGGGGATCGCAAATGATCTCAAAAGAGAAACGGACAAGCATTCTTTACAGTTTTATTGCATTGCTGTTCAGTATTGCGCTGTACTTCAATGCAAATGGCCAGTCCGTTCCAAATACGCTTTCTGGAAATGAAGCGTATAATCAAACAGTTACTGGGGTGCCGATCAAGATTTCTTATGATTCAAAGCGCTACTATATCCATGGATATGAAAATGCAGTGACTGTCAAACTTTCCAGTGCAAACCGAGTTCAGTTGAATGCAGAGGCAAACGAAGATACACGTATGTTCCGCGTCACAGCAGATATCACTAAGCTGGGCGAAGGAACACATGAAGTTCCGCTAAAAATTCAAAATTTGAGCAGTGCTGTCACAGCAAAGATCGAACCATCGACTATTACAGTAACGGTTGAGAAAAAGGTAATAAAAGATTTCGATGTGGAAACGTTGATTCCTTCAACGTTCACACCATCTGGATATGAACTTGATGATACTTCCGTTAGTCCTAAAAAAGTCTCTATCACTACAGGTGACAAAACATTGGCAGAAATCAAACGAGTAGTAGCTGATGTGGACGCTTCGATGGTCACAGATGATGGGATTAATAGTGAGGTCCCAATACAGGCGCTGAATGCAGCAGGGGAAGTATTAAGTATCGTCTCTGATCCAGTGCAAGTAACAGTGAAAGCTGATTCAATCAAGCCAAGCAAGTCGGTACGACTTTATGGGATACAGCAAGGAACACCAGCTGCCGGGGTAGAAAGCTATGATTTCAGTTTTTCAAAACTGGAAGCAGAAGTAAGCGGCTCTAGCGATTTGCTTGCATCGATCGGTGACAGTATTGCTGTACCGATCAATGTCTCAGGTATCAATCATCGAACAACTCGTAAAATTGAAATACCAGTAGAAGAGGGGTTAAGTATCAAGCCCGAATCAGTTAGTGTGGAGATTACACCCGTGTTGCAAACGTCAAGCAGTAGCTCTGCTTCGACGAGCAGTCGGACACAAGAAAATACAAGTACGAGTAGAAGTATTTCATCTGCTGATTCAGGAACGGAACCATCGACAACAACCATTTCTTCCAGTTCGGAATCTGGGACAAGCAGCTCGACCACAAGTACAGAAGAAACATCAGAAACAAGCGAATCAACGCAAATGAGCAGAACAAATTCCTCAGAAAATTAAGTTAAAGGAGTAATTTTACAACTATGGGTAAATATTTTGGAACAGACGGCGTACGCGGTGAAGCCAACAAGGAACTTACGCCAGAACTTGCATTTAAGCTGGGACGGTGCGGAGGTTATGTCCTAAGCCAGCATGAAGAAGAAGGAAAACGCCCACGCGTGTTAGTAGGGCGGGATACAAGAATCTCAGGTCAAATGTTAGAAGAAGCGCTGATTTCAGGACTTTTATCGGTGGGTATCGAAGTGTTCCAGCTAGGTGTGATCTCTACACCAGGTGTTGCTTATCTGACACGTTTGCAAAAAGCAAGCGCAGGGGTCATGATTTCTGCTTCTCATAATCCAGCACAAGATAATGGAATCAAATTTTTCGGTGCAGATGGTTTTAAATTAGTAGATGACCAAGAGCTAGAAATTGAAGCATTATTAGATGCTGAAGTGGATGAATTGCCTCGTCCATCAGCTGAAGGATTGGGAACTGTAGAAGAATTTCCAGAAGGCTTATTGAAATATTCTCAATTCCTTGTACAAACGATCAACGGTGACCTTTCCGGTTTGACCATTTGTGTCGATGCAGCAAACGGAGCAACTTCAACAAGTGTTAATCGTTTGTTTGCCGATCTTGAAACAGATTTTTATACAATGGGCACAAATCCAGACGGGTTAAATATCAATGACGGCGTAGGCTCTACCCATCCAGAACGTTTAGCTGAGATGGTCGTTGAAAAAGGAGCAGATGCTGGACTAGCTTTCGATGGCGATGGCGATCGTATTATTGCGGTGGATGAACTTGGAAACATCGTCGACGGTGATAAAATTATGTTTATCTGTGCTAAATATTTGGCAGAAAAAAATCGGTTGAAAAAAGATACGATCGTTACGACTGTCATGAGTAACTTAGGATTCCACAAAGCGGTGGAAGGAATCGGTTTGAAAGATGTCGTTACACAAGTTGGTGATCGTTACGTTGTAGAAGAAATGCGCAAAAACGATTATAACTTTGGCGGCGAGCAGTCTGGGCACATGATTTTCTTAGATTTTAACACAACTGGAGATGGGATGCTTTCAGGAATTCAGTTACTGAATATCATGAAACAGACAGGTAAGAAATTATCAGAGCTTGCAGCAGAGGTAACAATCTATCCGCAAAAATTAGTGAATATCCGCGTAAGTGATAAAAACGGTGCGATGGATGTTCCGGCAATCAAAAAAGTGATTGAAGAGGCAGAAGCTGAAATGGGATCAGAAGGAAGAATCCTAGTTCGTCCTTCCGGTACAGAACCATTACTTCGAGTGATGGCAGAAGCGCCTACTGATGAGAAAGTCAATTACTATGTCGATAAAATCGCAGCAGTAGTCAAAGAAGAAATTGGACTGGATTAAGAGATATTTTCATAAAAAATAAAAGAACAAGGACCAGTGTCAGATGTCTGACACTGGTCCTTGTTCTTTTATTATTCTACTGTCACTGATTTCGCTAAATTACGTGGTTTGTCAACGTCGAATCCCCGTAATAGCGTTGCGTAATATGCAAGTAATTGAGTCGGTACGACTGTCGTTAGAGTAGTTAGATAAGGGTGGACAGTTGGTAGCACCAGCTGGTCACTTTCCTTTTCTAATCCCTCTGAGACAATAACTAATGTTTTAGCGCCACGGCTTTCGACTTCTTTCAGGTTTCCTCGAGTATGCGCACCAGTCACTTCTTCACTGATGATTCCGATCACTGGTGTTCCTTCTTCGATCAAAGCAATCGTTCCATGTTTCAATTCGCCAGCGGCAAAACCTTCTGCCTGGATATAACTGATTTCTTTCAATTTCAAAGCAGCTTCAAGAGAAACGTTGTAGTCAGCGCCACGTCCAATGTAAAAGGCATTTCTTGTATCGCTGAGATATACTTCTGCCAACTCTTCTAAATAATCTTTTTGGGCAATGACCGATTCCATCGCATTAGCAACTAAACTCAATTCATGAGTGATATCGAATACAAGAGAAGTTTCAAATTCTTTTTTATCACCGATAGCTTTGGCTAATAAAGTTAGTACAGCTATTTGTGCAGTATAAGCTTTCGTTGATGCTACTGCGATTTCGGGTCCAGCATGCAATAGCAGTGTAAAGGATGCTTCCCGCGAAAGAGTAGAACCAGCAACATTTGTAATCGTAAGTGAAGGGTAGCCGAGACGGTTGATTTTTACCAGAACTTGGCGGCTATCTGCTGTTTCGCCACTTTGACTCAAGAAAATAAAGAATGGTTTTTTTGAAAGAAGAGGTGTGTTATAGCCAAATTCACTGGCTAAATGAACCTCAACAGGGATCTGTGTCAATTTTTCCAAAGTCTGTTTACCTGCTAACCCCGCATGGTAACTAGTTCCGCAAGCAACGATATAGATTCGATCGCTATCAGACAATGTATCGACCAGCTTTTGATCAAGAGAGACACGATTGTCTTCTGTTACGTATTTTTGAGCGATACGACGCATGATAATAGGCTGTTCGTCGATTTCTTTCAGCATATAAAAAGGATAGGTACCTTTCTCGATATCTGAAGCATCTACTTGTGCTTCGAATGAAGAACGTTCTACGATGTCACCTGCAAAATTTTGAATAATAACTTTTTCTGATGTGACAGTAACCATCTCTTTATCTTCAATCTCAACGAATTCCTTCGTATGAGCAAGCATAGCCATTGCATCGCTGGCAATCACATTGAATCCATCGCCGAGTCCGATTAATAGTGGACTTTTATTTTTAGCGACGTAAATAACATCAGGTGCTGTCCGATCAATCAAAGCGAAAGCGTAAGAACCTTTGATGACCCGCAAAGCTTTCAAAAACGCCTCTTGCGTTGTAGTATCCTTCGCGAAAGTTTCAATTAGATGAGCGATAATCTCAGTATCGGTCTCACCAATAAAGTGGTCATTTGCTAAATAAGCAATTTTAAGTTCTTCAAAGTTTTCGATTACGCCGTTGTGAACGAGCACGAAGCGTCCACTTTGGGAAGTATGTGGATGGGCGTTTTCTTCAGAAGGTTGCCCGTGAGTTGCCCAACGTGTATGACCAATACCTATATTTCCTGTAGTATCAATATTTATTTTGTTTTTCAAATTTTGAATTCTGCCTTGTGCTTTGACCAGATAATCAGTTGTGCCATCTGAGACAAAGATACCAGCTGAATCATAACCACGGTATTCTAATTTTTCTAGACCGTCAATCAATCCTGGTGTTACATTTTTTAAACCAATCATTCCAACAATTCCGCACATAAAAAACATCCTACTTTCTATAATGAATTCGTATGAATGCTTCCAGCTGCAGGAAAATCCTTTTGTTTTATCTTTGCAGATACTTTTTGTGGATTTTCTGTAGAGTGCAGTCCCTAGGGCCATCCGCCGAATCTTTCGATAAACCCTCTCCTCGTCATCTGTTTACACAGACCTGGCGCTATCCTAAAAGGTATAACTATCCTCCTTTTTGTTTTTTATCTGGAAACATTTAAAATCATAACCTTTTGCGAATGTTCTTGTCAACAAAAAAAGAATAAAAAATAAATTGGTATATATCAAATGCTTTGTCAAATGCTCTTTTTATGTCAAAAAATAATGGGTTTTTATCTATCATCTTTTTCAGGAGTTCGGTACAATAGAAAGTAATCGGATAGAGGAGGAGTAAAAATGGATTCAAAAATTGAGATCATGACACTGGGAATGTTAAAAAAACAATTGTCCAAATTCGAAGCATCAGCTGGTGTATCAGATGATACGAAAATATTTTTAGATACTGGCTGGGATAGCATCCAAGAAATCGCACCTGATGCCTTGGAAGTTGCTCAAGCTCGTGAGTTTACGGTAGAAGATGAATTGACAAAAGAGTCGTTTTCCGGGTATGCGCGGGAAGAAAAAGCAGAGCGGTTCGACACTTCTGAGCAGTCAGAAACTGTGATCGTCATAAAAAACTTGTATTAGAAAGGAGAAAGAATGAATAAAAGACGTTGGGCAGCAGTTCTGATTGCTGCAGGATTATTTGTGGTTTCGTTAGTTTCAGCTAGTTTGACTAAGCCTCAGGAAAACGATCAAATTGAGGGATTGAACAGTTGGTTATATGGGGATGAAGAACTAGCTCCAAATGTGTTGGAAGAGGGAGACAGTACGCAAAAAATCGTAAAATTATCAGTAGATGGAACGATTGCTGCGGGAGGGTCTTCAGGTTTATTTGCTTCTGAAGGTTACAATCATAAAAATTTTATGGAACAACTGAAGGCGATTGAAGAAGATCCAACAGTCAAAGGTATCTTTTTAGAAGTAAATTCTCCTGGTGGCGGTGTCTACGAAAGTGCGGAAATCGCTAAGAAATTGGATACGATTCGTAAAGAACATGATATCCCAATGTATGTCAGCATGAAAAACATGGCAGCTAGCGGTGGCTACTATATTTCTGCTCAAGCAGATAAAATCTTTGCAACAGAAGAAACAGTGACCGGCTCAATTGGTGTGATCATGTCAGGATTGAATTATTCAGGACTTCTAGAAAAACTGGGTGTGGAAGATACAACAGTTAAAAGCGGAGCATTGAAAGATATGGGTTCAGGAACGCGACCAGAGACAAAAGAAGAAGAAACGGTGCTTCAAGCATATATCGACAGCGCATATAGTCGTTTTGTAGCAATCGTCAGCGAGGGACGGAATAAATCTGAAGAAGAAGTCAAAAAAATTGCTGATGGAAGGATTTATGATGGTGTCCAAGCAAAAGAAGTAGGTTTAGTCGATGAATTGGGATTTCCTGAAGATGCTTTAAAAGCTATGCGAAAGGAACAACAGCTTGAAGATGCGGAACTAGTAGAATATTCTTCCGCGCCATCTGGGTTTGCTAGTACATGGTTAGGAAGTAAACTAGCAGAATTCCAGGGATTGAAGCCTTCTGAGACTAGTCAGATCTTATCCGTTCTTGAGAATCTAGGGACAGCGGAATCACCAAAAGCAATGTATTATTACGGAGGTGAGTAAGCATGTCAGAGCTTTCAAATGAAAATAAGGAACAAGAAAAAGATAAGCAACAGCAGCCTGCTGTAGGACCTGACTCCAACTTTTCCCAAAAGGTACTGAGCTCTTTTGAAAGAGAGCCTTTGACGCCCGAAGAAATCAAAAAGAAACAACGTAAATGGAAAAAGTATACGGACACAAGAAATGAACCGCCGAAAGCAAATGATTTTCCTAAGTATTTCTATGCAGGTTTTTTTATCCGAATGTTTGCTTTCTTGGTCGATCTTTTGTGTATCGGAGCTATTACGCGTTTAACACTTGGTATTGCCAAAAATCTAGGTTGGCTTAATTTTTCAGATTCTTATCTGAGTCTCTACGGATTCACAGCTTTACTTATTTATCTAGCGTATTTTATTTTATTGACGAAATTCAATCATGGCCAAACGATTGGGAAAATGATCTTTGGTATTCGAGTCATCAGCTTTGATGAAGAAGAACTTAGCTGGTCAACCGTTTTAGTTAGAGAAGGTGCTTGCCGGTTCATTCTAAAATTTCCTTTGCTGATGTTAGGGTATCTTCCAGCAATCTTTAATCAGAAAAAGCAACATCTGGGCGATTTTTTCACTAATACAAGTGTTGTTACGATCAATCTGATCAAAGCATTCAACCAGGAAGTCAACAGCTGATGAGCAATAAAAAGCAGTAACAGTTGAAAGCACCTTCTAAAAGTCAGATCTAAAATCTAGCTTTTAGAGGGTGCTTCAGTTATTTTTAATTGTCATGCTTTTTTTGTTTTGCTACTATTGAACATGAGCTGAACATGAGCAAGAGGAGGACACTGCGTGAAGCCGATTGATTTTCCAGAAAAATATGAGAATTTAATGCGAGTAGCACAACAAGCACTAGCAAACCAGCAATATCAGCAGGCAAAAGAATTATTTCAACGAGCTTACGAGTTGAAAGAAAGCTTTGAGGCTAATAGCCTGCTTGTTTTTTGTCTTTACGAGTTGGACGAGAAAAAAGAAGCATTGAAGCAAGCACTCTTGCATGAAAAACAGTATCTTCAAAATGAGGAGTTTGCTGAATTTTATTTTGACTTGTTAATCAGTACACAAGATTTTTTATATGCTAGAAAATTGATAGCAAGTACAGATTTTTATGAAGCTTTCGAGCAGCGGGTCATTGAAAAAATCCAATTTGCAGAAGAATTATCCGGACAAATGGAGAGGCAGAAGATCAAGGCACTCCACAATAAATCGGAGGAACTTCCTTCGTTGGAACCTGCACGTCAGCTTGCGTCTATTGATGAGATCGAACAGCTTCCTTATCATGAGTTTATCCAAACAGCGAGTAAACTTATTGTATCGCCAGAGGTCCATATTTTAGCAAGGGCAAAATTACTGGAGACACTTAGGCAATTGAACGAATGCCATCCTGTTTTCTATTTGACGATTGAAGAAAAGTTAGTCAAAGTCATACCAAAAGATCTGCCAAAGCCGCAGCAGCAGGCAAGTTACCAGCAATTATGTGTATTTTCAGATCGTTACGGGAATGAAGATGCGCTGCTTAGTTCCGTGTTAAAAGAAGAATTCACGTTGCAATCTGCAATTGTTTATCCTGTCTATGATACATATATCGAAGACCCGAAGCGCTGGTTTCAACTGACTGTAGAGGCGTGTACAGGAAAAACGATGTATGAAGGTACAGAAGATGAAAAACAAGATTTTTTAAAAAAAAGAGAAAAAATTTTGCAGCAAATGATCTTCTTCCATTAGATTTTATCAGTGAAAAAGATAAAAATGTTATGAAAAACAAGGATTCTATCCATTCAATATGTTTACAATTTGAAAGGGTTAGTGTACTATTTAAAGGTATGCATGAAACGTTTTTGATGTATAAAATGAATTTCTAAACTCGGAGGGAATTAAATGACTGCAACATTTGAAAAAAAAGGCACGAATGATGGTGTTTTAAAATTTACGATTGCGCAAGACGAAATCCAAAAAGGATTAACAACTGCGTTTAATAAAGTGAAAAAAAGCTTGAACGTACCTGGATTCCGTAAAGGGAAAGTTTCTCGTCAAGTATTCAACCGTATGTACGGTGAAGAAGCTTTATATGAAGATGCATTGAATGCTGTATTACCAGAAGCTTATGAAGCTGCTGTCAAAGAAGCTGGCATCGATCCTGTTTCTCAACCAAAAATCGATGTTGAAAGCATGGAAAAAGGTCAAGACTGGGTAATCACTGCTGAAGTAACAGTGAAACCAGAAGTAAAATTAGGACAATATAAAGATCTAGTTGTTGAAAAACAAGACCGTGAAGTAACAGATGCAGACGTGGATGCACGTATCAAACGTGAACAAGAAGCACAAGCTGAATTAGTTATCAAAGAAGATGCTGCAGCTGAAAATGGCGATACAGTAGTAATCGACTTCGAAGGCTTTGTAGATGGCGAAGCGTTTGATGGCGGAAAAGGCGAAAATTACTCACTTGAATTAGGTTCAGGCTCATTCATTCCAGGTTTTGAAGATCAATTAGTTGGTCATAAATCAGGTGAAAGTCTAGATGTAAATGTAACTTTCCCAGAAGATTATCAAGCAGAAGATCTTGCTGGAAAAGAAGCAGTCTTCAAAGTGACAATCCATGAAGTAAAAGCAAAAGAAGTGCCTGAATTAGATGACGAATTCGCAAAAGATGTTGATGACGAAGTATCAACATTAGACGAATTGAAAGAAAAATATCGCAAAGAATTAGTAGAAACAAAAGAAAAAGCAGCGGACGATGCAAAAGATGAAGCAGCGATCCGTATGGCTGTTGAAAACGCAGAAATCGTTGAATTGCCACACGTGATGGTTCATGATGAAGTACATCGTTCAATGGACGAATTCTTGAACAACATGCAACGTCAAGGTATCTCTCCTGAAATGTACTATCAATTAACTGGTTCTACAGAAGAAGACTTGCATAAACAATTCGAAGGTGAAGCAGAAATGCGCACAAGAACAAATCTTGTGATCGAAGCAATTGCAGCTGCTGAAAATCTTCAAGCAACAGAAGAAGAAATCAATGCAGAAATCCAAGAATTATCAGAAACATACAACATGCCAATCGAACAAATCAAACGCGTGTTGACAGAAGATATGCTGGAACATGATGTGACAATGAAAAAAGCAATCGAATTGATCACAGGTACAGCGACAGAAGCGAAAGAATAGAAATCAAGTAATAAATCATTTCTGAAGAAGCTACTTCTAGAAAATTGTTTATTCGAAATAAGGGACTGTGACACGATTTTGTCACAGTTCCTTATTTTTTGTTAAGAGTAAAAAATGCAAAGGTATAGGTCAGTTGATCCTTTGTTAAACACTTTTTCTTTTTACTAAACTATGTTATGATAGTAAAAGACTGTAAAGTCTTTGATAGTTTCTTGCATACTTTTTGCAAGTTAAGGGGTGAAGACCATGTATGACAATCCAAGTAGCAATGAGACCGTACGCTGTTCTTTTTGCGGGAAAACCCAAGAAGAAGTGAAAAAGATCGTAGCTGGTCCAGGGGTCTACATCTGTAATGAATGTATCGACCTATGTAAAGAAATCATTGATGAAGAATTTTATGAAGAAGCTGTACGCGAATTCACTGAAGTCCCTAAACCACTAGAAATTCTTGAAGTATTGAATAACTACGTGATTGGACAAGATCGCGCAAAACGCTCGTTAGCTGTTGCCGTATACAATCACTATAAACGTGTCAATCAGCAAGCACAAGAAAACACAGATGATGTTGAACTGCAAAAAAGCAATATCTGCTTGATCGGACCTACAGGGTCTGGTAAAACATTTTTAGCACAAACATTAGCAAAAACATTGAATGTACCTTTTGCAATCGCAGATGCGACAAGTTTGACAGAAGCTGGTTATGTGGGGGAAGATGTAGAAAACATTTTGCTTAAATTGCTTCAATCTGCTGATTACAATGTGGAACGTGCAGAAAAAGGGATCATCTATATTGATGAGATCGATAAAATTGCGCGTAAAAGCGAAAATGTATCTATTACTCGTGACGTTTCCGGCGAAGGTGTCCAACAAGCCTTGCTGAAAATTCTAGAAGGAACTGTTGCAAGCGTGCCACCTCAGGGAGGACGTAAACATCCACATCAAGAATTTATTCAGATTGATACGACGAACATATTGTTCATCGTAGGTGGTGCATTTGATGGCATCGAAACGATTGTGAAGAATCGTATGGGCGAAAAGACGATTGGATTTGGTACACAAAACCAAAAACTTTCTGAAGACGAAAGTGTCATGCAGCATATCATTCCTGAAGATTTACTAAAATTCGGATTGATCCCTGAGTTTATCGGACGATTACCTGTTATGGCAGCTTTAGAGAAATTGACAACAGATGATCTGGTACGGATCTTGACTGAGCCGAAAAATGCGCTAGTCAAACAATATCAAAAACTTCTTTCTCTAGATAATACCGAACTTGAATTTGAACCTGAAGCGTTGAGAGCCATTGCGAAAAAAGCAATCGAACGCAATACCGGTGCTCGAGGACTTCGTTCCATCATTGAAGAAATCATGATGGATGTGATGTTTGATATCCCTTCAAATGAAAACATCGAAAAAGTGATTATCACAAAAGAAGCAGCTGAATTGTCTGGTGAGCCAACAGTAATCTATAAAGATTCAGAGAAAAAAGCGGGTTGATGAAAAGAGGCTGCCGTAAAAGTCATTTTGGCTTTTGCGACAGCCGCTTGCTTTATTCATCACCTTGTTAAGGAGAGAGACCATGAAAGTCCATCAAGCTGAAATTATCATAAGTGCAGTGGCACCAAAACAATATCCAGATACACAATTGCCAGAAATAGCTCTGGCAGGACGATCAAATGTAGGGAAATCTTCTTTTATCAACACATTGATTGATCGAAAGAATTTAGCCCGTACTTCCGGTAAGCCAGGAAAGACCCAGACATTGAATTTTTATTTGATCGAGAACGCATTACATTTTGTCGATGTTCCGGGATATGGGTATGCAAAAGTATCCAAAACTGAGCGAGCAAAATGGGGAAAGATGATCGAGACATATTTAACGACTAGAGACCAGCTACGTGCGGTCGTTTCTTTAGTAGATTTGCGTCATAAGCCTTCTCAAGAAGATATCCAGATGTATCAATTTTTGAAGTATTATGATATCCCTGTAATTGTTGTTGCCACTAAGGCAGATAAGATCCCTCGTGGTAAATGGAACAAGCATGAGAGCGAAATCAAAAAAGCGTTGGATTTTGATCGCAATGACACGTTTATTCTCTTTTCTTCCGTTACAAAACAGGGAAAAGAAGAAGCGTGGGCAGCAATCGAACAAGCAATTGAATCATAAAAAGAATAAAAAAGACTTACCAGTCAAACTCTTTCATAAAAGTTTGGCTGGTAAGTCTTTTTTTGAGCTTAACTTACTTTTGTTTCTTGTCTTTTTTCTTTTCATTTTGTGGCTGTGGTTTTAGAAATCGATCGATCTCTTCTTTTGGTGCAACTGTTTTTTCCGGATCGACAGCAAATGATTCGAAAAGTTTATCTAAATTATCTGTACGTTCAAATTTCAACCCCATTGTAAACACCTCTTTGTTTCTTTTTACTTAGTCTATCATGTAATCGTCCAAATTGGTTTCTAAGACATAAAGTTTTAGTTTTTCTTTATCATTGGTTATAATTAAATTATAAAAAGATTTGAAAGAGGTGAGGAAATGATTGGCGAAGATAAATTATTGATGACTATCCAGCTCACAGACTTAAATGAAGAAGAAAAAAAACAGGAAATAAGCGATTGGGCTATTTTGACACGTCTGTTGATCCAGCCAACATTTATCCGCTCTTTCACACAACAAGCGGATCCGTATGATCTTCGAAAGCTTCAAGAAAAAATAATGCTAGCATCGGTAAGAGACGAAAGTTGGTTAGTTGTAGGAAATGACGAGAACGAATGTAGTTTTCGCTTGGAAGATAATCAATTATTGATAAAAAATGTATTGTCTATCTCTGTTTTCAAAGAAAAGCAATTTTTGATTCGAGACTTCATTCAGAAAAAAATGATTGCTCATGGGGTGTTCGCCTATATGCGAGCTTATAGCGAGTTTATCTATCACAATACAAAACAGATCTCTCAACGGCTATTGTTTGAGAAAAAGGATGAAATCGAACATTTACCTAAAATGAAACAACAAAACGGGGAAGTAGTAGTCGATTGCAACCAATTTCCAGGATACGATCTTTTTTACCAAGGTTTATGTTTCACTTCGTGTTGGGAAATGTATTATAGTCGCTATTATCATCAAATCATCCCTAAACCGATTTTTCTCGACATCCAACAAGTAGAAAAAGTGAAGGGATTAGAAAACGAAGTCATATGTATCCAGCTTTATCGAGACCCCTTTAACTGGCAAAAGCCAAACAATCAAATGTTTCAATCCTATTTTAGGGACCAGCTTGGGTTTGATCATCTTGCTTGGGACAATGGTGTCGGTTTATTGAAACCGCCATTCGTTGAATACATTTACACTGACCATACGATCCAATCTGTCCAGTATCAGAATGCACAAATGCAACCTGTTCCTAAAAAGAATGCTTCATTTTTTGTAACAAAAAGTTATGATATTCAACAAGGAGATTATAAAGAAAGGCGTGTTCGCGGAACACTAAATGCTCAGGCGTATTTTCCTTGGGTTGACGAGAATCGCTCGCGCATGATGTGCTATAAAGTTATCGATCCGACTGTTGCTTTGGATAATGGAATCGAAGCTTATTGTTATTATATTAGGGAATATCTAGAAGTAGAGGTAACAGATGAAAAATATCAAGAGTATCTTTTATCCTTAAGAATCTATGTTCCTTCAGAATCCCTGTCAGAATTACCGTTAAAGGAAATCAAACATAGACTCTCTGATGTTACCTTCAAACGAATAAAGAAAAAGCGGCGAAGTATCCAATTCGATGTCAAGAAAGGTGAGCAGCATCTGCGTGTGCAATTTTTAGATTACCGAGAATTAGAACAATTGATTACTTTACAAAAAATATGAGGTGAAGAAAATGGATAAACAACTCTATTATCGAATAATGGTTCCGGCATCATTATTATCCGTCTGTCTCTTTTTTGTTCCTAATTTTCCTATTCGATCAGTCATCGGTTTTTTGGTCATGTTTGGCGGGATGGGACTTTATTATTATCTTCTTCATAAGGAAAGAAAACCTGCTTCTGTTTATATGAAAAAAACAAGAAGCGAAAATAAAAAACGATAAAACGGCTTGATGATAGACAAAAAAATAAAAAACCAGTCTTTTTGACTGGTTTTTTATTTTTTTGACTGATTTATAATTTTTATGAACGTTTTTGACTGATTTATATTGCGAGTAGAAAAAAAATATGCTATTATTTGTATTGAGGTGATCGTGAAAATGCTTACAGAGGAACGCAGACAAAAAATCCTAGACTTGCTTGAACAGCAGAAAATCGTGAAATCACAAGATCTTGTAAACCTTTTGAATGCTTCTGAATCAACGATAAGACGTGATTTACAAGAGCTGGAGAATAGTGGGTTTCTAGAAAGAGTTCATGGCGGAGCTAAGAAAGAGCAATTATTGAATTTTGAGCAGAATATGAGTGAAAAATCACTCAAAAACGTTCACGAAAAACAGCAAATCGCCAAATCGGCAGCTGAAACCATTAATGACGAAGATGTCATTTATTTAGACGCTGGCTCTACTACGTTAGAAATGATTCCTTTTCTGCAAGGAAAACAGATCACAGTAGTGACAAATTCCGTTCAACATGCGGCAAATTTAGTTGATTTGGAGCTTGCTACCATTATTTTAGGTGGAACGATCAAGCTGGCAACTAATGCTGTTTTAGGATCTAATGCGATAGAACAACTAAAAAATTTTCATTTTAATAAAGCATTTATGGGAATGAACGGTGCCCATCTTGAACAAGGATTCACGACTCCGGATCCAGAAGAGGCAGCTGTTAAACGTTTAGCCATGAAAAATTCCGAAGAGACATTTGTATTGATTGATCATACCAAATTCAACCAGTTGTCCTTCACCTCTGTTGCACCTTTGGAAGCAGCCACGATCATAACCGAGCGTTGTCCATTAGAATTCGTTAATGAATTCCGTGAAAAGACAACAATTAAGGAGGCAATACAATGATTTACACAGTAACACTTAATCCATCAATTGATTATATCGTACGCGTAGATGGGTTAAAACTAGGCGATTTGAACCGAATGAAGGAAGACTTCAAGTTACCTGGAGGAAAAGGGATCAATGTTTCCCGTATTTTGAAACGGATCGATTCTCAATCTACAGCACTAGGGTTTTTAGGAGGGTTCACTGGCGAATTTATTTCGAAGTGGCTTGAAAAAGAACAAATCCAGTCTTTGTTCACAACCGTAAAAGAAGATACAAGAATCAATATCAAACTAAAATCAGATACTGAAACTGAAATTAACGGTTTGGGCCCATCTATTTCAGATGAAGAAATCGATGAGTTGAAGCAAGCATTAGGAACAGTAGGACAAGGAGATATCGTCGTATTGTCAGGAAGCGCGCCGGCTAGCCTGCGAAAAGGATTTTATCAAGAACTGATTGATATCATTCGAGAAAAAGGTGCAGATTTCGTGATTGATACAACAGGTGATGACCTAAAAAATGCACTTGTTAAGAAACCATTGTTGATCAAACCAAACAATCACGAATTAGCTGAGCTTTACAATACAACCTTCCAATCTGTAGAAGAAATCATTCCGTATGGTAAAAAATTGCTAGCTGAAGGGGCACAGAATGTGCTGATCTCAATGGCTGGAGACGGTGCTTTGCTCTTCACGGAACAAGGAACTTATAAAACGAATGTATTAGTTCGCCCATTGAAAAATTCAGTAGGTGCAGGGGATTCAATGATTGCCGGCTTTATTGGGGCTTACAGCCGTACGAAAGATCCAATCGAAGCCTTTAAATGGGGAGTTGCTTGCGGAAGCGCAACAGCTTTTTCTGATGACTTGGCAGCTCGCGAATTGATTGATGAGTTGCTGCCAGAAGTTGAAATCACAAAAATTGATTAGTTTCAAGGAGGATAATCATGAATATCAAGGATTTAATGGTCAAAGAAGCGATGATCATGGATTTGCAAGCGACTGATAAAAAAGGCGCAATCGATGAAATGGTCCAAAAAATGTTTGATGCCGGCCGGATTTCCGATATCGAAACATATAAAGAAGGAATTCTAGCCCGCGAAGCACAAACTTCTACAGGTCTTGGTGATGGAATCGCCATGCCTCACGCGAAAAACAGTGCAGTTAAAGAAGCAACAGTTTTATTCGCAAAAAGCCAAAAAGGAGTAGATTATGAAGCCTTAGACGGACAGCCAACTTATCTGTTTTTCATGATCGCAGCTCCAGAAGGCGCAAACGACACACATTTGCAAGCATTAGCAGCACTATCTCGATTGCTGATTGATGCAGATTTCGTAGGAAAATTAAAAGAAGCAAATACACCAGAAGAAGTCCAAGACTTGTTCCAAACAGCTGAAGAGCAAAAAGAAGCAGAAGAAAAAGCAGAACAAGAAACACAAGCTGCAGAAGCTTCTGCTCATCCAGAAAGAAAATTCATTGTTGCCGTTACAGCTTGTCCAACAGGGATCGCTCACACTTACATGGCAGAAGATGCTCTGAAGAAAAAAGCGAAAGAAATGGGTGTGGAGATCAAAGTCGAAACGAACGGTTCAGAAGGAATCAAAAACCGATTGACTGCTGAAGACATCGCCCGTGCAGAAGGTGTAATCGTTGCAGCAGACAAAAAAGTAGAGATGAATCGCTTTGACGGAAAAGAACTGATCAATCGTCCTGTCAGTGATGGTATCCGTAAACCAGAAGAGCTGATCAATCTAGCCCTTAGTGGTACTGCACCAGTATTCCATGGTGATGGAAAAGAAAGCAGTTCAGAAGAAGGAAATGCGGATGGTACTATCGGACAAAGAATTTACAAAGATTTGATGAACGGCGTATCACACATGTTACCTTTCGTTATTGGTGGAGGAATCGCTATTGCGCTTTCTTTCATGATCGACCAATTTATTGGCGTGCCACATGATCAATTATCAAATCTAGGGAATTACAATCAAGCTGCTAGCTGGTTCAACCAAATCGGACAAGCTGCATTTGGTTTCATGCTGCCGGTATTAGCAGGATTTATTGCTTCAAGTATCGGTGACCGCCCTGGTTTGATCGTTGGATTTGCTGCTGGTGCATTAGCTAATACAGGCGGTGCAGGATTCTTAGGTGCACTGATTGGTGGATTCTTAGCTGGTTATGTCATCGTATTTTTACGTAAATTATTCAAGAACTTACCAAAATCATTGGATGGAATTAAAACGATCCTCTTTTATCCAGTGTTTGGCTTACTGATTACTGGTTTCTTGATGTTGCTGGTCAATGTCCCTATGAAAGCAATCAATGATGCATTGAACGGTTTCTTGACAAGTATGAGTGGTTCGAATGCTGCTTTACTTGGTGCATTATTAGCTGGAATGATGGCGGCAGATTTAGGCGGTCCAATCAACAAAGCTGCTTATGTGTTTGGTACAGCAACTTTAGCTACGACTGTTGCAACTGGCGGAAGTGTCGTGATGGCTTCTGTTATGGCTGGAGGAATGGTACCTCCATTGGCAATTTTCGTTGCTACACGTTTGTTTAAGAATAAATTCAGCAAAACAGATCAAGATGCTGGTTTGACGAACATCGTGATGGGACTATCGTTTGTCACGGAAGGATCGATTCCATTTGCAGCAGCTGACCCGATTCGTGCCATTCCAAGTTTTATTATTGGTTCTGCTTTAACTGGCGGATTAGTCGGAGCTTTCGGGATCAAATTACTGGCTCCTCACGGCGGGATTTTCGTTGTATTCTTACTGAGTCACCCGGTCATGTATTTGGTGTTTATTGCTATCGGAGCAGTCGTATCTGGTGTGATTTATGGTTTATTGAGAAAAGCTCCTGCAGCAGCAGAAGCATAGAAATAAAAAAGAAGAGACTGGGAAACCCCAGCCTCTTCTTTTTTTATAGAATCAAGTAGTGTAGATGAATAGTTGTTGTAAAATAGTTTTTCCATGTTCGTTAAAATGATTGCTTCAAATTTGTGATAGAAGATTTAGCCTCGATTTCCTGCTTGATTCTTGGCAAGTTTGCTTCATCAGTCAAGATAACCAAAATATCTCCTACATTCATGATCGTATCACCGTGAGTCAAGATTTCCTGATTTCCTCTGCGTATAGAGATTAGCAGCATATTTTTAGGCCAATTGAAGTCTCGTACCATTAATCCGTCTAAAGAACTCTCTGCCGTTACTGGAAAATCAAAAGTTGTCCTTGCACCTTTTAGTGAGGCGGTCTGAGTATTTCCAAGTAGACGTTCCAATAATGATTCGTAAATTGGATTCCCGCCGAGAAGGTCATTGACGATATAAGCAACAAGAGCAGCCAATCCTAAAGGCATCAGATGATTAAGAGAGCCAACCATTTCTGTCACTAAAATAATTGCTGTCAGCGGTGCTTTTCCAATCGCTGTGAAATAACCAGCCATGGCAATAACGACAAAATCCTTGATGTAGATTGGATCCATCCCGAAATCAACCATAATGTTTCCATAAAAGCTACCGATTAAAGCCCCCAATGTCAATATCGGAAGGAAAATCCCCCCTGGAAGACCACCACCGTAAGAAATCATGGAAAAAACGAATCGAAGAACAAACAAACCGATAATCATAATGATTGGCAAGGAAGCATGTCCAAAAGCTAAAACAATTTGATTGCCTCCGCCTAGAGTATTAGGCCATAAATAACCAATTGGCAAAATCAGCAAGAAAGGAACGAACCCGTGAAAATAAGCTGGTAAAGGCAATCGGTTGTAAAATTTTGGCAAAGCCAGCAAGACCTTCTGATAAATAAAACCTAAGACGCCTAGAAGTACTCCTAATCCCACTAAAGAACCATAATATTTCAACGGCAAAGAAGGAAGATCACCTAGATATAAAACAGGTCTCAAGCCGAAAAAGTAAAGAGAGACGAAGTTAGCAGTGATTGCTGAAGCAAATGATGTCAGCCAAACAAGTGGAGAAAAGGAGTGATGGATTTCTTCTAAAACAAAGAGTAATCCTGCGATAGGAGCATTGAATGCTGCTGCAAGTCCGCTACTTGCACCGCTAGAAATTAAAATCTTTTCTTCTGAAGATGGACTCCGAAACAATTGTCCAGCTCCTTGTCCAATGGATGCGCCAAGCTGTATAGAAGGTCCTTCTCTACCTAGAAAAAGGCCCGCACCAACTGAAAGTACACCGCCAATGAACTTTTTCCATAAAACAGAGAACCAGTTCATTGATAATTCCCCGCGAAGCTGTCCCTCTACTTGTGGAATCCCGCTTCCCTTGATATCCGGTTCATTTTTGACCAGATAACCCACGAAAAATGCTGCAAGGATGCAGCAAATAGCTACGCCAATTAAGTAAATCGGCTGTTCCCGACTCATTTCATAGATACTTCGAACTAAATCGCTTAGCTTTTCGATAGATAATCGAAACAGGCTAACGACGATTCCTGTCAGCAGTCCAACAAATATTCCTTTTAGAATAAAATATATCTGAGTCTTATCTAATTTCTTGATTTTTCCTTTTTTTTCCATTCAAACGCCTCGCTTTCTTTTAATTTAGCGCGAAATCAACGAATTGACAAGGAAAAATCCATAAAAAGAAACAAATGATTTTGAACTAGCTAGTTTAATGAAAGCCAAGAAAATGCTATAATTAACAAGATTGATAAAAGAAAGGATGTTGTTAATGTCATCCAAAGCTGAATTATTAAACGGGATGAACCCCCGTCAGAAAGAAGCTGTTCTTCACACTGACGGACCATTACTGCTAATGGCAGGTGCAGGAAGTGGAAAGACGAGAGTGCTGACACACCGCATTGCCTATTTGATTGAGGAAAAAGAAGTCAATCCTTGGAACATCCTAGCGATTACTTTTACCAATAAGGCTGCAAAAGAAATGAAAGAACGTGTCAATGCGATTCTCGCATCTGGAGGCGAAGATGTCTGGGTATCGACTTTTCACTCGATGTGTGTGCGTATTTTAAGAAGAGATGTTGATTTTATCGGGTATAACCGGAACTTTACAATCATCGATTCTTCTGAACAGCTGACCTTGATGAAACGGATACTAAAAGAACTGAACATTGATCCGAAAAAATATGATCCTCGAAGTATATTAGGAACAATCTCTCAAGCAAAAAACAGCCTGCAGACCCCTCAGGATTTTGCAAAAATGCAAGGCAGTTATTACGAAGAGATTGCGGCAAAATGTTATGCTGCTTACCAAAAAGAGCTTCAATATAATCAATGTATGGACTTTGACGACCTGATCATGAATACGATTCGGTTATTTGAAGAACATCCTGATTCACTCACATATTATCAAAACAAATTCCATTATATTCATGTAGATGAGTACCAAGATACAAATCACGCACAGTATACGCTAGTCAATTTATTGGCAGGTAGATTTAGGAACCTGTGCGTCGTGGGAGATGCAGATCAAAGTATTTACGGCTGGCGCGGTGCAGATATGCAGAACATCTTGGATTTTGAAAAAGATTATCCAGATGCTGCAGTAATTTTGCTAGAACAAAACTATCGCTCCACTAAAAACATCCTTAGCGCAGCAAACCAAGTCATTGAAAACAATAGCAATCGAAAACCAAAAAACTTGTGGACAGAAAACAAAGAAGGAAACAAGATCACTTACTACCGTGCAGATAATGAACGAGACGAAACCCGTTTTATCGTAGACCGGATGCAAGAAGAGATTCGAAGCAATCATCGGAATTACGGCGACTTTGCCATCTTGTACCGGACGAACGCACAATCTCGTGTAATGGAAGAAACTCTGTTGAAAGCAAATATTCCTTATAAAATGGTTGGAGGGCACAAGTTCTACGATCGTAAAGAAATCAAAGATATTTTAGCGTATTTGAATGTGCTGGCAAATCCTCAAGATTCAATCAGTTTTGAGCGTATCGTTAATTCGCCCAAACGAGGCATCGGACCAGGATCTATCGAAAAACTACGCAGTTTTGCTTCTCTTCATGAATGGCCACTGCTTGAAGCAGCGCAAAATGTGGATCTGGCAAATATCGGTGGAAAAGCAGGACAGCAATTAGGTGCATTTGGAGAGATGATCCAAGAAGTCACTCAGATGATCCAATACTTGACAGTGACAGAATTGACGAAAGAGGTTTTGGATCGTAGCGGATATCTAGAAGACTTAAAAATCCAAAATACATTAGAAGCACAAGCACGCATCGAAAACTTGGAGGAATTTTTAACGGTCACACAAGAATTCGACAAGCAATTCGAACAGCAAAATGAAGAAGACGCTGATGCACCAGAAGAAAAACTAACGGTCTTCTTGAATGATCTGGCACTTGTTTCCGACATTGATAATTTAGAAGAAGATGCTTCCCAAGTGACATTGATGACTTTGCATGCAGCCAAAGGATTAGAATTCCCAGTTGTATTCCTGATTGGTCTAGAAGAGGGGGTTTTTCCTTTATCTCGAGCATTGATGGAAGAAAGCGAACTGGAAGAAGAACGCCGTCTCGCATATGTGGGGATCACGCGAGCAGAAGAAGCGTTGTATTTAACAAATGCTTTCTCCAGAACATTATATGGGCGGACGCAATATAACCGACCTTCTCGTTTTGTAGAAGAAATCGATCAGGAGTTACTGGAAATCGAAGGCATGCGTCCTACGCCTAAAAAAACACCTGTATTCGCTAAAAAAACAGCATATAGCTATAAACAGCCAGAGACAGCGGTTGTTCCCTCTAAAAGTGCTACTGGAGGGGAAAATAACAACTGGAAACCTGGAGATAAAGTCAAACACAAAAAATGGGGTCTAGGAACAGTCGTCCGAGTAAGCGGGACGTCGAAGGATCTAGAACTAGATGTGGCTTTCCCAAGTCAAGGAGTAAAACGTCTTTTGGCTGCCTTTGCGCCAATTGAAAAAGCTTAGTAGTGGAGGGTAAATGATGGAACATGAAATGACGATTGACGAAGCTGCTAAACGAGCAGAAGAACTTCGTACAAGACTGAACCAATGGTCTCGCGAATACTACGTAGAAGATAAACCAACAGTGGAAGACTATGTTTATGATAAAGAATACGCAGAATTAGTAGCAATCGAGGAACAATATCCTGATTTGATCACGTCTGATTCTCCCACTCAACGAGTAGGCGGAAAAGTATTAGAAGGTTTTGAAAAAGTCACTCATGATATTCCGCTTTACAGTTTGAACGACGTTTTCAGCAAAGAAGAGCTGATAGCTTTTGATCAACGTGTACAAAAAGCAGTGGGACGTGTAGTTGACTATTGCTGTGAACTAAAAATAGATGGACTTTCCGTTTCTTTGCGTTATGAAGATGGAAATTTCGTGAGAGGTGCGACTCGCGGGGATGGAACTGTAGGAGAAAACATCACTGAAAACTTAAAAACTGTCCGGTCGGTCCCAATCAAATTAAAAGAACCAATGAACATCGAAGTAAGAGGCGAATGTTTCATGCCAAAACGGTCATTTGTCCAATTGAACCAAGACAGAGAAGCAGAGGGAAAAGATATCTTTGCGAATCCTCGGAACGCCGCAGCTGGTTCTTTGCGTCAGTTAGATTCTAAAATCACAGCGAAAAGAAATCTGGACACTTTTTTATACACAGTAGCTGATTTCGGTCCTATGCAAGCAAAAACCCAGTATGATGCGCTAGAAGAGCTAGAAAAAATTGGATTCCACACGAATCGGGAAAAACGTCTATGTCATTCGATTGATGAAGTGTGGTCATACATTGAAGAATATCATGACAAACGTGTGGATTTGCCCTATGAAATCGATGGAATCGTCATCAAAGTGAATGAATTCTCGCTACAAGATCAACTTGGTTTTACTGTCAAAGCACCGAGATGGGCAGCAGCTTACAAGTTTCCGCCAGAAGAAGTTGAAACGCTAATCGAAAACATCGAATGGACAGTCGGTCGAACAGGGGTAGTAACGCCAACAGCTATCATGACACCAGTCCGAGTAGCAGGAACGACAGTAAGCCGTGCCAGCCTGCATAACGGTGATTATATTAAGTTGAAGGATATCCGCTTGAAAGATACAGTTCTGATTTATAAAGCGGGAGACATCATCCCAGAAGTTTCGCAAGTCGTGTTAGATAAACGACCTAAAGACAGCGAAGAATACCAATTGCCTACACATTGTCCAGTTTGTGGAAGTGAACTTGTCCATTTGGATGAAGAAGTAGCCTTACGGTGCATCAATCCTAAATGCCCTGCTCAAATGAAAGAAGGTTTGAACCACTTTGTTTCAAGAAATGCGATGAATATCGATGGGTTGGGGCCGCGCGTACTAGAACAGATGTATGATAAAAAACTAGTAGCAGATGTTGCTGATCTTTACAAATTGACAGAAGAAGAGTTATTGACGTTGGACAAAATAAAAGAAAAATCAGCAAATAATATTTTGACAGCAATCGACAACAGCAAAGATAATTCGGTCGAGCGGTTGATTTTCGGGTTAGGAATCCGACATGTCGGAGCGAAAGCAGCAAAAATTTTAGCAGAACATTTCGGTGATCTAGAAACATTGAGTAAAAGTGACTATGAGTCGATTATTGCGCTTGATACGATCGGTGATATCATTGCCGACAGTGTAGTCACTTATTTCAGTAACGAAGAAGTCCATGAATTGATGAATGAATTAAAACAAGCAGGCGTCAATTTCGAATACAAAGGGCTTCGAAATGCCCAATTGCAAGAAGTCGAGTCTCCTTTTAAAGAAAAAACAGTAGTCCTTACTGGTAAACTAACACGATTTACTCGTGAAGAAGCAAAAGAGACGATCGAAAATCTTGGCGGGAAAGTGACTGGTAGCGTATCGAAAAAAACGGATATCGTGGTAGCAGGAGAAGATGCTGGCAGCAAGCTGACCAAAGCACAAGAATTAGGAATCGAAGTTTGGACAGAAGATCAAATGGCAGATGCATTGGCTAAAAGTCGCTCAGTAGAAGAATGAAAAATGAGTTTTTTCAGACAAATTTCAATAAACAATTTCAGACACGGCACTCTTGTGTTAAAATAGAGAGCAAAGTTTTTAACTCGTTTAGAAAGAAGGGGTAGTATGGCGATTAGTGAAGAACAAGTGAAACACGTTGCCAAATTAGCAAAACTTGCGTTCGCAGATGAAGAACTTGCAAGTTTTACCGACCAATTAGGTAAAATCATCGATATGGTTGAAATGCTGGAAGAAGTAGATACAGAAGGTGTTCCATTTACGTCGAATGTGGTTGAAACAGTAAACGTGATGCGACAAGATCGGGCGCAAGCTGGATGGAACCGCGATGAATTATTGAAAAATGTGCCGGAAACAGAAGACGGCTTTATTAAAGTACCCGCAATCATCGATAATGGGGAGGCTGGCGCATAATGACAGAATTACACAATCGTTCTCTAGAAGAACTGCATCATATGCTTGTATCGAAAGAAATCACTGTACAAGATTTGACAAAAGCAACATTTGAACGAATCAAAGAAACAGAGCCTGAGGTCGAAGCATTCATTACATTGAACGAAGAAAAAGCATTGGAACAGGCAAAAGCTTTAGATGAAAAAGGGATTGATGAAAGCAACGTCCTTGCTGGTATTCCAATTGGTATCAAGGATAATATCGTAACAAAAGATATCTTGACAACCGCTGCATCTAAGATCCTTTACAATTTTGAACCAATTTATGATGCAACGGTCATGGATAAAATCTATCAAGCAGATATGATCCCTGTTGGTAAGCTAAACATGGATGAATTTGCTATGGGTGGAAGTACAGAAACTTCTTATTTCAAGAAAACAAAAAATGCTTGGGACCCAACAAAAGTACCTGGTGGCTCTTCTGGTGGTTCTGCAGCAGCAGTTGCAGCTGGACAAATTCCAGTTTCTTTAGGTAGTGATACTGGGGGAAGTATCCGCCAACCAGCAGCTTTTAACGGCATCGTAGGGATGAAACCTACTTATGGCCGTGTCTCACGTTTTGGTTTGATTGCCTTTGCTTCATCTCTTGACCAAATTGGACCAATGACCCGTACGGTGAAAGATAATGCATTAGCATTGACAGCTATCAGCGGTTATGACGAAAAAGACGGTACTTCTTCAGGCGTTTCAGTTCCTAATTTTGCAGAGGGACTGACAGGCGACATCAAAGGAATGAAGATTGCTTTACCTAAAGAATACTTAGGCGAAGGTGTAGCCCCTGGCGTAAAAGAAGCTGTATTGAAAGCAGCAGAAACATTCCGTTCATTAGGTGCTGTTGTGGAAGAAGTCAGCTTGCCTCATTCAAAATACGGTGTGGCTGTTTATTATATCATTGCCTCATCAGAAGCAAGTTCCAACTTGCAACGATTCGATGGTATCCGCTACGGTTATCGCTCTGAAAATGTGAAATCATTAGATGATGTATATGTCAACTCACGTTCAGAAGGATTCGGTGAAGAAGTAAAACGCCGTATCATGTTAGGTACATTCTCCTTAAGTGCGGGTTATTATGACGCTTACTTCAAAAAAGCAGGACAAGTCCGTACATTGATCAAACGAGATTTTGAAAAAGTCTTTGCAGATTATGACTTGATTATCGGGCCATCTTCACCAACAGTGGCATTCGGAATCGGTGAAAACATTAACGATCCAATCACAATGTACATGAGTGACATCTTAACGATCCCTGTCAACTTGGCTGGACTTCCAGGTATGTCTGTACCGGCAGGATTGTCAGAAGGATTACCAGTTGGATTGCAGATCATCGGTAATTATTTTGATGAAAAAACGATGTATCAAGCGGCATATGCGTTTGAACAAGCAACAGAATTCCACACACAACAACCAGCTATTTTAGGAGGGAAAGACGAATGAATTTTGAAACAGTCATTGGACTAGAAGTCCACGTCGAGTTAAAAACCAACTCAAAAATTTTCTCTCCAGCGCCAGCTCATTTTGGTGCAGAACCAAACAGCAATACAAACGTGATCGACTGGGGTTATCCAGGCGTGCTGCCAGTAATGAATAAAGCTGCGCTGGAATTCGGGATGAAAGCAGCTTTGGCATTAAACTGTGAAATCTCTAAAGATACTCATTTTGACCGGAAAAATTACTTTTACCCAGATAATCCAAAAGCATATCAAATTTCCCAATTTGATCAACCAATCGGTCATGACGGATGGATCGAAATCGAAGTAGAAGGTAAAAAGAAAAAAATCCGGATCGAACGTGTCCATTTAGAAGAAGATGCTGGAAAAAACATGCATGGTATTGGCGGTTATTCTTACGTTGATTTGAACCGACAAGGCACGCCTTTGATCGAAATCGTTTCTGAAGCTGATATGCGTTCACCAGAAGAAGCATACGCTTATCTAGAAGCATTGCGATCAATTATCCAATTTACAGAAGTCAGCGATGTGAAAATGGAAGAAGGCTCTATGCGCTGTGATGCCAATATTTCTCTTCGCCCTTATGGACAAGAAGAGTTCGGTACGAAAGCAGAATTGAAAAACTTGAACTCTTTATCTTTCGTGAAAAAAGGTTTAGCTTTTGAAGAAAAACGTCAAGCAAAAGTTCTTCTTTCAGGAGGAGAAATCCAACAAGAAACACGCCGTTTTGACGAAACAACGAATAAAACAGTTTTGATGCGTGTCAAAGAAGGGTCTAGTGATTATCGTTACTTCCCAGAGCCTGATATCCCGAAATTCGTGATCGATGACGAATGGATTCAAAAAGTAAAAGCTAGTTTGCCTGAGATGCCAGCTTCTCGTCGCGAACGCTATATCCGTGAGTTTGGTCTTCCAGAGTATGACGCAATGGTATTGACACTTACAAAAGAAATGTCTGATTTCTTTGAAGCTGTTTTGGAAAATGGTGCAGATGCCAAGCAAGCATCTAACTGGTTGATGGGTGAAGTTTCTGCTTACTTGAACAGTGAGAAACTGGAATTAGCTGAGACAAAATTGACACCTGAGAACTTAGCAGGAATGATTCGTTTGATCGCCGATGGAACGATCAGCTCAAAAATCGCCAAAAAAGTCTTCCGTGAATTGATCACAAATGGCGGAGAAGCCCAAGAAGTAGTTGAAAAAAATGGTTGGGTGCAATTATCTGATCCGAACAAACTACTGCCAATCATTAATGAAATTTTGGATAACAACCAACAATCTGTCGATGATTTCAAAAATGGAAAAGATCGTGCGGTTGGCTTCCTAGTCGGTCAAATCATGAAAGCAACTAAAGGACAAGCAAATCCTGGTGTCGTGAATAAGCTACTTAAAGATGAATTAGCGAAACGATAGAGGCTGAAAATGAAAAAAGCACGCGTAATTTATAACCCCACCTCGGGAAAAGAATTATTGAAAAAAAATTTGGCGGATATCCTACAGGCATTAGAAGAAGCAGGATTTGAAGCCAGCGCCTATGCAACTACACCAGAACCTGATTCAGCCAAGAATGAAGCACGTAGAGTCGCAGAACTAGGTTTTGATCTAGTAGTGGCAGCTGGTGGCGATGGCACAATCAACGAAGTGGTTAATGGAATCGCTCCGCTTGAACACCGTCCTAAAATGGCCATCATCCCAGCTGGTACAACGAACGACTATGCTCGAGCATTAAAAATTCCTAGAGATAATATTAAAGCAGCAGCAGAAGTGATCAAAAAGCATCAAACCGTAAAAATGGACATCGGCCTTTCTGATAACAGTTACTTCATCAATATCGCTGCCGGTGGCTATTTGACAGAATTGACTTATGAAGTTCCATCAGAACTAAAGAGTATTTTTGGTTATCTTGCTTATCTTGCAAAAGGAGCAGAGATGCTCCCTCGAGTAAAGCCCATCAAAATGCGCTTGAAGTATGATGAAGGGGAATATATCGGAAATGCTTCGATGTTTTTCCTAGGGCTGACGAACTCTGTTGGAGGATTCGAACAGATCGCGCCAGATGCCAAATTGGATGATGGGAAGTTTTCTTTAATCATTGTGAAGACAGCAAATATCTTTGAGATCTTGCATATTGCGGCACTCATGCTAAATGGCGGTCGTCATGTCGATGATCCAAGAGTAATCTATACCAAAACAAGCAGTTTGTTCGTCGAAACAGAAGATGATATCAATCGACCAGTAATGATCAACTTAGATGGTGAATATGGTGGGGAAGCACCGATGCATTTCCAAAATCTTCATCAGCATATTGAGTTCTTTGCCAATACCGATCAGATTCCTGATGAAGCAATCACAGGCACAGATGAAGAAGAATTAGAGGTTGTCAGCAAAGAATTCGTAAAAGAAGTCGAACGTTTAACGGATGAAGATATCGACGGTGACGGAAAAATAGCAGACGAAACACCTAATCAAAAGAATTAATCAAAAGCCGGTGCTGAACGTAGTAAGGTCAGTGCCGGTTTTAGTTGTGTAATTAGCTGATTTATAGTAGAGTTCAGTAGGATTGAAAAATAGGCTTAAAGGAGCAAAATATGACAGAACAGCAAATAGTAAAGAAAAACGAACGATATACAGTCGAAATCGTCGACTTGAGTTATGAAGGAATGGGGGTAGCAAAAATCGATGGTTATCCATTATTTATCGAAAATGCACTCCCTGGAGAAGAAGTAGAAATACTAGTAGTGAAAGCAGGCAATAAGTTTGGATATGGAAAAGTCGAAACATTTATTACACAATCACCTGATCGTCAGCCTGTAGAAAACAATGCATTACTTCGCACAGGTATCGCACCTTTAGCCCATTTGAAGTATGAACAACAGCTTGTCTTCAAACAAAAACAAGTAGAGCATGTAATGGCAAAGATTGCTAAGATGCCAGAAGTTCCTGTACTTCCAACGGTCGGAATGGCAGAACCATTTGGCTACCGTAATAAAGCACAGATCCCTGTTCGCCGTATCGATGGACAGTTAGCCACCGGTTTTTACAAAAAGAATAGCCATGATCTAGTCCCTATCGAAGATTTTTATATCCAAGATCCTGTCATCGATCAAGCAATCAAAGTAGTCAGAGATATCTTGCAACGGTTCCAAGTACGAGGATATAATGAAGAAAAAAATGAAGGACAGCTTCGTCACATCATTATCCGTCGTGGTCATTATTCCCATGAAATGATGGTCGTTTTAGTTACTCGTAAAGAAAAATTCTTTAAATCCAAGGAAATTGCTGAAGCCATTCATGAAGAATTGCCAGAAGTGGTTTCGGTCATCCAAAATATCAATGAAGAAAAAACAAATGTGATTTTAGGAGACAAAGAAAAAGTTTTATACGGCAGAGACTATATCGAAGATCAGCTATTAGGAAAAACCTATCGAATCTCAGCGAAGTCATTTTATCAAGTAAATACTCAACAAGCAGAGTATTTGTACCAAACAGCCATCGAATTTGCCGAGTTGGATAAAAAAGACATTGTGATCGATGCTTATTCAGGAATAGGTACAATCGGATTGTCTCTAGCTGACAGAGTAGATAAGGTATATGGGATGGAAGTTATTCCAGAAGCAATTGAAGATGCACAGTTCAATTCCTTAAATAATAAAATCGAAAATGTTCATTATGAAGTCGGAAAAGCAGAAAAAGTCATGAAAAAATGGCAAGAAAAAGGGGTCAAACCATCTGTGATCGTAGTAGACCCTCCACGTAAAGGATTAGATCATCATTTTATTGAATCAGCAATCGAAATGTCACCAGAACGAATCGTCTATATCTCTTGTAATCCAGCAACTTTTGCAAGAGATGCTAAGTTATTGGCAGAAGCAGGTTATGTTGTGAAGAAAGTTCAGCCTGTAGATCTTTTCCCGCAAACCCATCATATCGAATTAGTCGCTTCATTCGTTAAAGGAGAATAAAAATGGACCAAAAAGAAAAAATGAAAGAATTGATCAAAAAGAAACAAGGTGGAGGCCGATCCAAACAAATGGAAACACCTAAGAATGATCGTAAAAACATGAGAAAAGGCCCTAAAATCTTTAATAAATAGACGTGCTAAAGAAAGACTAAGAAGCGTTAACTTTTGTTATTGTTTCTTAGTCTTTTTAGTTAGTCTACATTATTTTGGCGATTTGCCAATAAGGACTGATGAGTTGTGCAAAATCAAATCTGGGTCAGAATGAACGTCATTCTGTCCCAGATTTTTCGTTATTTCAATTTGATTAACTGATTGATCAAAAAGATTTTTATTTTCATATTCTCAAATGATTCAACACTAAATATACATGTTTGACGCGGAAATTATTATTCGATTTGGGCGGCATCAGGGGGGATGACGACGTAGCAGACCCATTATTTTACTCAAGAAAATGTCCGTGCCTATTATTTAGAATACGATAGTGAACGTGCTGGGAGTTTTGTTCATTTAGAGAAAGTCTCTGAAGATAAATTAGTTGTCTTAGATTTTGACTGCAATGAAAAATGGCGAACTGGAAGAGCACCAGCAAGTGATTGACCGGATCTACGAAGCGACACGATATCTGCCTTTGGATCGTTTGTGCTTAAGTCCTCAATGTGGATTTGCTTCAACAGAAGAAGAAAATGTTTTGTTTGAAGAACAATGGAAAAAATTTCTTTTGTCAAAAGCATTGCAGAAGAAGTTTGGGGAAAATCATTAAATCATCTAGGAGAGCTTGATAGGAAATAACACTATGGTATAATCAGAATGCTTAATACTAACTACTGAGGGAGCCTTATGAAAAAGAAAATTCTTAAATTTATCGGATGGTTCTTCGGAATCATTCTTGGGATCACGTTTGCAATCTTTCTTGCCTTCCAGCTTTCCCCCAGACCTGGAGCATTCTTGATCAACCATATGTTTTCAAATACTGTTCAAATCACTGATAAAAAAACGTTCGATCAAGCAGAAAAAAACGTGGCGAAAAAAACAGATTTGACGTATGAGTCCAAGTATAAAGAGAATACCTATGACATCTACTATCCAAAAAACAGCAAGGGGCCTGTTCCTGTTCTATTTTGGGTACATGGTGGAGGATTCGTCGGCGGAGATAAATCGGGTGTCAAAGAATTTGCGACAAAATTAGTTTCAGACGCCAACATCGCAGTAGTTGCGATGAATTATGAATTAGCGCCTGATTCAGAATACCCTAATCAAGTTCTTCAAGTGAATGAACTGATCAAAGATTTATTAGCTGAAGAAAAAGACGACAAATTGCTAGACATGGAACAACTATTTTTTGGTGGAGATAGTGCAGGTTCACAAATCGCATTGCAATATGCAGCTATACAAACGAATGACGCGTATGCTAAACAAATGAAAATCAAACAGCTACTTCCAAAAGATAGTCTGAAAGGAACCATTTCTTATTGCGGACCTGTTGATTTGAAGCTAACAGCACAGCAGCATTCGGATGATCGATTTATGAAGTTTTTCGTCAAAACCGTTGCGTGGTCGTTGATTGGAACAAAAGATTGGAAAACGAGTGAGCAATTGAAAGAAGCCAGTGTGGCTGACCATGTTTCTAAGGAATTTCCGCCAACGTATATAACTGACGGAAATGCTTACTCATTCCAAGAACAAGGTCAAGCATTAGAAAACCGATTGACAGAATTAAAAGTACCCGTGCAATCCTTGTTTTATACAGATACAAAAAAAGAGATTACTCATGAATATCAATTTGATTACACGTTAAAAGAATCGCAAAATTGTTACCAGCAGACATTGGATTTTGTGAATAAGTATAAGTAAGAGGCTGTGATCCTGCCGTTTAGTTTTGAGTATGAAGAAACTAAGCGGCTTTTTCACAACCTCTTTTTCAATATCTTTTTGTTCTTGGGATAAAACTATCCCGAACAATCAATCGCGCAGGATAAGTCAAAATGATCGGTTCATCACGTATACCGTCAATTCGCTCCAACGCCATTCGAACAGCTGCTTGCCCAATTGATTTTGCATTGATTTGAACACTGGTCAAGCTAGGGGAGAGGTTTGCAATTGTCTCGATATTATCGAAGCTTGCTACAACAATCTCTTCTCCAATTTGGATGTTTTTTTGCTTCAATGCCCGATAGACACCGATTGCCAGTGGATCGCTCCCTACAAGAATGGCAGTAGGAAGAGGGGATTCATTTTCTAATAGATCAGTCGCAAGTACCTCACCTTGTTTTTCTGTCCAGCCACCTAGACGATAAGACATATATTTTTCTAAGTGATGATCGATCATAAAATGCTGATAGGCACGCATCCTCTTTTCGTTTATAGAAATCTGCTTCCCACCGAATTCATCCATATCGACTTTATATCCCCCGATATAGGCTATTCTTTTATGACCATTTTCTAAGAACAATTCCAGTACGGTTTTAGTCATCCGTTCAAGATCTGCATACACCATATCGACCTCTTGCTGGATGTCAGGGTTATCCACGACGACTATTTGCATGTTTTGTTTTAACAAAGCGGTAATCGATTCTTTCGTAACAGTCCCAACAACGATCACCGCACCTAACTGATCTAGATCTTCCCATTGTTTAGGATTATCAGATAGATTATAGATTCGATTCATCCCTAAATGCAGACGTCGAGCTTCTTCTTCCATCCCTACTCGCAAATGTTTGTAATAGACATCCTGTTCTTCGCTCGCTTTGCCGATCGTAGAGATCACACCAATCGAAGGCATTCTCTTTTTGATATATTTACGAGTACTGATGTCATAATCCAACGCAGCAGCTGCCTCTACTATCCGTTGCCGAGTAGCCTGAGCCACATGGATCGTCTGATCGTTATTCAACACGCGGGAAACTGTAGCAGGAGAGACATTTGCCTTTCGTGCGACATCTCTAATTCCAACCATTTTTACACACTCCTCAAAAAAATAAAAAATTTCTATTGACAAAATTGTTTAGTAAACAGTATACAGGAATTATAAAAAAAGTAAACGGTTTCCGTTTTGATGGGAGTGAAATGATGGATATTACGCATAGAAAAACAGATAAAAATTTCATCTTATTTGATGAAAATAGCCGAGTCTTCCATTTACGAAATACATTTCTTTCTTATCTGATAAAGATAGAAGAAAGCAATGTATTGGCGCATATTTATTTTGGCAAACCAGTCAAGCAGTACAAAGACAATAAAAATTATCCCCGAAGAGATCGTGGATTTTCAGGAAATGTTCCCTTAAATCCTGACCGGTCTCTGTCGAAAGATACACTACCGCAAGAATACTCTTCTCATGGCAGCATGGACTTTCGAACGCCCGCATCGATCATTCAGCGCAAGAATGGGTCAGACTTACTGGATCTGAGATATGACAGCCATTATATTACAGATGGGAAGCCATAGATCGAAGGCTTGCCTCAAACTTATGTGATGGACAAGTCAGAGGCACAAACGTTGATGATTTCACTTAAGGATAGAGAAACAGCGATTTATTTCGATTTGTTCTATACCATATTTACTGATAGAGCAGTGATCACACGATCTGTAAAGATAAGAAATGAAACCGGAGAAACAATCAAACTAGAAAAAGCAGCTAGTTTCCAGCTAGACTTTGCCCATACTAGGCGATTTGATGAAGTCATTGCTTTGCCAGGAGCACATGTCAATGAAAGACAGATTTCACGGCAATCTGTTTTATCTGGAACAAAAGTATTTGAAAGCCGTCGAGGAACGAGCAGTCACCATATGAATAACTTTATTGCTTTAGTTCATCATCATACGACAGAAAATACTGGAGAAGCGATCGGACTTCAATTTGTTTATTCCGGCAACCATTCTTTCGAACTTGAAAAAGATCAAATCAATCAATTGAGAGTCGTCGGTGAGATCAACAGCCATCGTTTTTCGTGGGAATTGAATGCAGGCCAGTCTTTTCAAACACCTGAAATGATCCTTTCTTACTCAAGTCAGGGATTGAACAAAATGAGTCAGATCCACCATGAGTTGCTACGTGAAAGAATCGCAAGAGGTCGTCATCAATTTGCTGAACGGCCGATTCTGGTCAATAACTGGGAAGACACTTACTTTGACTTCAATAGTGAAAAAATCAAGGCGATCATTGATGAAGCAAAGGAGCTAGGCATCGAAATGTTCGTATTAGATGATGGCTGGTTTGGAAAAAGAGATGCGGACAATTCTTCATTAGGAGACTGGTTCGAGTATGAAGGCAAGTTGACAAATGGATTACGTGAAATAGCAGATTATGCTCATAGCAAAGGGGTGAAATTTGGTTTATGGTTTGAACCTGAAATGATCTCGGTTGATTCTGAACTGTATCGAACACATTCTGATTTTCTTATGCAGGAGCCAGGTAGAATGCCTTCTGCTTCCAGATCACAACATGTACTGGATTTTACAAGGTTAGATGTTCGGCAGACGATTGAGAAACAAATGAGAAAGATTTTAGATACGATTCCTCTTGACTACATCAAATGGGATATGAACCGTTCGCTTTCAGATGTCTATTCGATTACCCTTGACCCACAGAGACAAGGAGAAGTAGCGCATCGTTATATGCTCGGGCTTTATGAACTACTTGAACATTTGACAACTGATTATCCGGAAATCTTATGGGAAGGCTGTTCTGGTGGAGGTGGACGGTTTGATGCCGGGTTTATTTATTATATGCCGCAGTCATGGACAAGTGATAACACGGATGCAGTGGAGCGTATGAAAATCCAATATGGAACAAGTCTTGCTTATCCGATTTCGTCCATCACAGCTCATGTATCAGCTGTGCCAAATCATCAGACCGACAGATCTACTTCGTTGAAAACAAGAGGAGAAACAGCTATGAGCGCTGTTTTTGGTTATGAACTGGATTTGACAAAGTTGTCTCCTGAAGAAAAAAAGCAAGTCAAAGACCAAATTATATCCTATCAAACGATTCGTCCGGTGATCCAGTATGGCCATTATTATCGTTTGGCGAGTCCTTTTGAAGAAAATATTGCCGCATGGATGTTTGTGTCTCCTAAACAAGATGAAGCTATTGTGTTTTTAGGGAGGATACTAGCTTCAGCTCAACCAGCGTTCCATGAAGTATATCTGATGGGGTTAGATGATGAGGCACTTTATCAGGAACAGACCTCGAAGCGGATATTTTCGGGGGCCGAATTGATGACAGTTGGACTTTACTTCCCCGATTTTCAAGGTGATTTCCAAACAGAACTGCTTCATTTCAAAAAGTTATGAGAGAGAAGGAAAAAAGTATGAAAGCAAATATAAAATGGTTAGATGATCCACAAGTTTTTAGAGTGAACCAATCAAATGCACATAGCGATCATGTTTGCTATGCAACAAGGGAAGAAGTAGAAACCACATCCTCCCTTAAACAGTCTTTAAATGGAACATGGCGTTTTTGTTATTCGCCAAATCCTTCGGTACGTCCAAAAACATTTTATAAAAAAGATTTTGATGCCTGTTCTTTTGATGAAATCACTGTTCCTAGTCATATTGAATTAGCAAATTATGACAAGATCCATTACATCAATACGATGTATCCGTGGGAGGGACATGTATTTCGCCGTCCCCCTTTCACGACAAGCCCTGAGAAAGAGGCGGAAGGGATCTTTTCAGCTGCTAAAGACAATCCGGTTGGTTCGTATTTGACGACTTTTCGATTAGAAGAAGGTCTAAAGGGAAAACAAATCTCGATTCATTTTGCTGGTGTAGAACAAGCAATGTTTATTTGGTTGAATGGTCATTTTATCGGGTATGCCGAAGATTCGTTCACTCCGTCTGAATTTGATTTAACACCTTATTTGGAAGAAGAAAATATTCTAGCTGTGGAGGTTTACAAAAGAAGTACAGCTGCATTCTTGGAAGATCAGGACTTTTTCCGATTTTTTGGGATCTTCAGAGATGTCTTCTTAGTTGCTCGAGGACAAAACCATTTAGAAGATCTTTGGATCAAACCTCGCTTAGATGACAAATGTCAAAATGGCAAACTTGAAGTAGATTTGTCTTTTGAGCAAGTAGCCAAAAACAGTCAGCTGAATGTAGCGATACTAGATCCTGATGGGAAGGAAATCTATCAACAGCAATATCCGTTAAAAGAGCAAATGACGATTCGCATCGATGGATTTGAAAATGTGGCACTGTGGGGGCATTTTCAGCCCAATTTATATAAGCTTGAATTGGAGACGATAGACGAAGAAAAAAGAGTAACAGAATATATTGACTATTCCTTCGGTTTTCGTAAAATCGAAATCAAAGATAAAATCATATACTTCAATGGAAAACGGATGATTATCAACGGGGTAAATCGACATGAGTGGCATCCGAAAAAAGGACGCGCCATCACTATAGAAGATATGGAAAAAGATTTGGCTATCATAAAAAATGCAAAGATCAACGGCGTACGGACATCTCATTACCCCAACCAGATCACTTGGTATTATTTATGCGACCAAGCAGGAATCCATGTGATGGCGGAAACGAACCTCGAATCCCATGGCTCATGGCAAAAAATGGGCGCATTTGAGCCTTCTTACAACGTACCAGGTGCAGTACCTCAGTGGCAGGCGGCTGTTCTTGATCGAGCAAAAACGAATTTCGAAACATTAAAAAACCATCCAAGTATTCTTTTTTGGTCTCTTGGAAATGAATCCTATGCGGAAGAAAACATTCGACAAATGAACGATTACTTCAAAAAAGTAGACCCCGATCGACTTGTCCATTATGAAGGGAATTTTCCAAATCCAGCATTCGAAGATTCGATTTCAGATGTAAAAAGCTGCATGTATGCGCCACCAGAAGAGATCATTGACTACCTTGAAAATAAAGCGGAAAAACCGTTCATCCTATGCGAGTATATGCATGACATGGGGAATTCGTTAGGTGGAATGGATTCTTACATGACGTTGCTTGATCGTTATGAAATGTACCAAGGAGGCTATATATGGGATTTTAAAGATCAGGCAATCCAAGTGACTGATCCAATCACAGGCAGAGAAGTGATGCGCTATGGCGGTGACTTTGACGATAAACCAGGTGACTATGAATTCTCAGGGAATGGGATCGTTTTTGCAGATGGACAAGAAAAACCCGCCATGCAGGAGGTAAGATATTATTATGAAAAATACAGTAAATAAAAGTCATATGGATACGGAAAAAGTTGCAATCGTCTTCGGCGACTGTACATTAGGTGTCAAATCGGGGAATACGCATTATATTTTTTCTTATACAAGAGGCGGACTGGAATCGCTCAATAAAAACGGAAAAGAATGGCTATACCGGGAAACACTTCCAGTTTTTTGGCGAGCAACGACCGATAATGACAGAGGTAGCGGATTTGGATTTAAATCCGGTATGTGGTTAGGAGCCGGATTGTATCCAAAAGTCAAAGAAATAGAAGTACTGGTGGACAATAAAAAGATCGATTTGCCGATTGCTCCAGTAAATAATCAATATTCAAGTAATGAATACGCTGAAACGGTTGAAATTATTTTTACACTGGAAATCAACACAGTACCAAAAACCCAAGTGACAATTTCCTACCAAATCGCTGGAGAGGGTAAAATGCTTGTCAATATGCATTATTATGGACAAAAAGGATTACCGGAATTACCCGCATTGGGTTTAAGGTTCATTATGCCAACGAAAGCAAAATTTTTTGAGTATGAAGGCCTATCAGGGGAAACATATCCGGATCGGATGGCTGGTGGTGTCGAAGGTATTTATAAAGTGGCAGGACTCCCCGTTTCCCCATACCTTGTTCCCCAAGAATGCGGCATGCATATGGAAACGAAATGGGTAGAACTAACAAGAAATCAAACGTTGGATAATACGGATAAAGATCAAGAAGATTTTTCGTTGCGATTTGAACAGCAGGATACGCCATTTGCTTTTTCCGCTTTACCATTCAAAGCAGAAGAACTGGAACAGGCAACACATATAGAAGAACTACCGCCAGAAAGACGAACGGTTCTTACGATTTTTGCAAAAGTAAGAGGAGTCGGGGGTATCAATAGCTGGGGAGCGGATGTTGAGTCACCTTACCGAATCAGCAGCGAAGAGGACCATGAAATCGGCTTTATTATTCAGTAGCAATCTTTAGATTATTATTTGAAAAACGGAGTTTACAAGACAAAGCTGCTTTATTCTATATGTCATGAACAAGAGAGTAAAAAAGTTCTCAGATACTTTTGTTCATGACTATTTTCTTCAATAAAACCAATTGTTATTTTTCTGAAAAACAAAGTTAATTATCAGAAAATTAAAAAAGTTTCATAAAAATGATTGACAGTCGATTTTTTTATGTCTATACTAGGTACAATTCTTACATCAGTTTGGAGCGATTTTTTATGAAATCTAGAAAACTTACAAAACTGAATACGTATTACTTTAGCTATTTTAGATAGGTTTGTATTCATGACTTCGTGGGTACAAACAAACCAGGTTTGTATCTATGATGGCTAAAGATTTTTAAACACGACTTACAGCCACGTAGAGAAATTCATCTATAGTGGCTATTTTATATTTTTGCAGCGCTTTTTAAGGCTCGTTGAAGATGTTCACTGTAGAGGCAATTTCCTACAGGGACATCTTTTTTTGTTGATTATCTGGGTCATAAGTAGGAAAGAAGGAGCGAAAATGAGAACAACAGGACACGGTCATTTAGTAGGAATTAATGTAAAACCACCTTGAAAAAGTAGAGAAAATCAGCCAAGATAGATAAGTAAACAAAAGAAAGCGGGAAAAACAATGATAGTAATTATGAAAAAAGAAGCAACGGAAGAACAAATAAAAAAAGTCGTCGATCATATCGAAAAAGAAGGATTCAAAGTCTCAATCGATCAAGGAACAGAACGAGTAGTGATTGGACTAAAAGGTGATACGCGAAGTTTACAAGAAGGAGCATTTACACGCTATGAAGGAGTAGAAAATGCTGTGCGTATTTTAAACACATACAAATTGACTTCTCGAGAATTCCATCCTGGCAATACAGTCGTGGATGTAGACGGAGTAAAAATTGGTGACGGCAGTTTCGTGACGATGGCTGGTCCTTGTTCTATCGAAGGATTAGACCAAATCAGAGAATGTGCGCGAATGGCCAAAGCCGGGGGCGCAAAAATTCTGCGAGGTGGTGCCTTCAAACCACGTACTTCTCCGTATGCTTTCCAAGGTTTAGAAGAAGAAGGATTGAAATACATCCGTCAAGCGGCTGATGAATTTGGAATGAAAGTGATTACTGAAGTGATGGATGAAGGGCATATCGACATGGTGGCTGAGTACAGCGATATCCTACAGATTGGCGCACGTAATATGCAAAATTTTAAACTGCTATCTGCTGTCGGTAAAACAGGTAAACCTGTTGGATTGAAACGTGGAATTTCCGGTACGATCAATGAATGGCTTAATGCTGCAGAATACATTGCAGTCGAAGACAAATCTCCTGTCATTTTTATCGAACGTGGGATTCGGACTTACGAAACAGCGACACGTAATACGTTTGATTTAAGTGCTGTCCCATTGATGAAAAAATTAACTCATTTCCCTGTGATTGTTGATCCAAGTCATGGTACAGGAATTTGGGAACTTGTACCACCAATGGCTCGTGCGGGTGTGGCAAGCGGAGCAGATGGCATGATCGTAGAGATCCATCCTGATCCTGCAAATGCTTGGTCAGACGGTCCCCAATCGTTGAATGAAAAGACTTACTCACGCATGATGAAAGAAGTTGCGATCATGAAAGAAGCAATGGAAAAGATTCAGACACTCGATTAATTCCAGCTTTTTAAAAGAAAGAAGTGAAATGAATGCTTACTGTACATGTTGATAACCAAAAATACGATATTCATATTGAAAAAGGCGCACTAGAACAGGCTGGATCATGGCTTCAAACGATTTGGAGACCTCAAAAAGTAGCTGTGATCACTGATACAAACGTTGCTCCACTATATGCAGAAAAAATCATGTTCCAATTGAGACAAGCTAATTTTGAACCAGTCCTTTCAATCGTACCGGCGGGTGAGACCAGTAAATCTTTAGAACAAGCAGCTGAGTTATACGATTTTTTAGCAGATAATGATTTTACCCGCAGCGATGGGATACTTGCACTTGGTGGAGGAATGGTGGGTGATCTAGCCGCATTCGTGGCCTCGACGTTCATGCGTGGGATCCATTTCGTTCAAATTCCGACTACGCTACTTGCACAAGTAGATTCTAGTATTGGCGGGAAGACAGCAGTCAATACAAACAAAGCGAAAAACCTTGTCGGAACATTTAGCCAGCCAGCTGGTGTATTGATTGATCCTGAGGTTCTAAAAACTTTGCCGGTACGTCGTTTACGAGAAGGAATCGCTGAAATCATCAAATCAGCAGCTATAGCAGATGCAACGCTTTGGAAACAGCTGAACGAGCTGAAAGACGAAAAAAATCTTCTGGAACATGCTGTTCCAATCATTACTGCTACGTTGGAAATCAAACGAAAAGTAGTGGAAGAAGATGTCTTTGACCAAGGAAATCGACTTATTTTAAATTTTGGTCATACAATTGGCCATGCAATTGAAAATACAGCAGGATATGGGGTAGTCAGTCATGGAGAAGGAGTAGCTATTGGAATGGTAGCCATCACTTCTCATGCAGAAAAAATCGGCTTGTCTCCAACTGGATCGACAGCTGCTTTAGAAAGGATACTTCAAAAATTCCATCTGCCGATTACGTATGATCTAAGTCATCCAGATGAATTATTCCACGCGATAACCCATGATAAGAAAGCAAGAGGAAGCCAATTGAATATCATCTTGCTAGAAAAGATTGGGCAAGCAAAAATCGTTCCTGTTCCCACAGAGACATTCAAAGATTACTTAGGAGGACTGTAAGATGCGTTATATGACTGCGGGAGAATCCCATGGACCAGAATTAACAGCGATTATTGAAGGACTACCAGCAGGATTACCTCTGTCAGAAGAAGAAATCAATCACGAACTCGCTCGCAGACAAGCTGGTTACGGCAGAGGAGGAAGGATGAAGATCGAAAAAGATCGTGTTCGGATCACGTCTGGCATCCGTCACGGCAAAACAATTGGTTCACCTGTCACTTTAGTGGTAGAAAATAAAGATTGGAAAAATTGGACAACTGTCATGTCTGTAGCAGAAGTGCCTGAAAAAGACCAATCACTGCGGCGAGTTGCACGTCCGCGTCCAGGACACGCGGATTTGGTAGGCGGTATGAAATACCATCATCGAGATCTTCGGAATGTGCTTGAACGGTCCTCTGCAAGAGAGACGACCATGCGTGTAGCAATCGGCGCAATTGCCAAGAAAATTCTGGAAGAACTTGACATCATCGTAGCAGGACACGTGATTTGTCTTGGTGGAATCCAAGCAGAAATACCTGGAAATATCTCGATTCAAGAAATCAAAGAAATTTCTGAAGCGTCAGAAGTACGAGTTGTTGATCCAGCAGTTGAGCAAAGAATAAAAGATTTGATCGATCAGACAAAGAAAAATGGAGATACGATCGGAGGAATTGTAGAAGTGCTCGTTGGAGGTGTTCCAGCTGGATTAGGAAGCTACGTACAATGGGACACGAAGCTAGATGCCAAAATCGCACAAGCTGTGGTTAGTATCAATGCTTTTAAAGGCGTAGAATTTGGGGTCGGATTCACTTCTGGTTCATTACCAGGCTCAGAAGTGATGGATGAGATCCTATGGGAAGAAGAAAGAGGCTATTTCCGACGTACCAATAATCTAGGCGGCTTCGAAGGCGGAATGACCAATGGCGAACCACTTGTCATTCGCGGGGTCATGAAACCCATCCCTACATTGTACAAGCCACTTCAAAGTGTTGATATCGATACAAAAGAACCTTACAAAGCAAGTGTAGAACGTTCGGATAGTACAGCAGTTCCTGCAGCTAGCGTCGTTGCGGAAAATGTTGTAGCCACTGTGGTAGCGACAGAGCTATTGTCAAAATTCCCAAGTGATTCGCTTGTTGAGTTGAAAGTTGCAGTGAAGGAGTACCGTGACTACTTGAAACATTATTAAAAAGGGGGCAAATAAGATGGCACAACATGTTTTTATCGTGGGGCTTGGACTGATTGGTGCTTCTATGGCACTTTGTATTCGTCAGACCAATCCAGAACTGATAGTAGTTGGTTGGGATAGTCAGTCAAAAACCCGTGAGCAAGCAATAGAACAGCAGATCGTTGATTACGTTGCAAATGATTTTGAAACAGGTGCAGAACAAGCAGACGTTATCTTATTAGCCGTTCCCGTCCGTACAACCTTAGCTTATCTTGCTGTCCTTGAAAGAATCAACTTGTCTGATCACGTCATCATTACGGATGTCAGCAGTACGAAGCAGCAAGTCGTGACATCCGCTGAGCAGAAAAATCTTCGGTTTGTCGGTGGACATCCAATGGCTGGCTCTCATAAATCAGGTATACAGGCAGCAGATGCTAAACTATTTGAAAATGCCTATTACATCTTTACACCTTTGGAAAAGACGAAAAAAGATGTTGAAAAACTGCAAGAACTATTTTGCGGAACCAAAGCAAAATACGTAACTCTTACAGCAAGAGAACATGACCGTATAACAGGAATGCTAAGTCATTTTCCACATATTCTGGCAGCTGGCTTAGTCAATCAGGCAGAACAATTCAATCAAGAGTATCCGCGAGCCAAACAACTGGCAGCAGGAGGCTTTCGAGATATCACTAGGATCGCTTCCTCGGATCCTGTTATGTGGACAGATATTTTGTTGAGCAATAAGCAGATATTATTGGAACGATTGGCGGATTGGCAGCAAGAAATGGCACAAATAGCAGAATGGATCATGACTGAGAACCAATCGGAAATCTTTTCTTTTTTCAATCGGGCAAAAGAAAGTCGAGACCAGTTGCCTATCCATAAGCAAGGCGCGATTCCTGCCTTCTTTGATTTATTTATCGATGTGCCAGATGAACCTGGCGTTATTGCAGAAGTAACTGGACTGATCGGAAAAGCGGGAGTTTCTTTGATTAATTTGAAGATCCAAGAGACCAGGGAAGATATTTTAGGAATACTGCAAATCAGTTTTAAAAACCAACAGGATTTGTTACAAGCAAAAAGAATCATTATGTCTAATACCAGTTATCATTGCTGGATCAAATAGGAGGCTGGATAAATGCAATTATTACAACAAATACATGGATTAAGAGGAACTGTTAGGATACCAGCAGACAAATCAATTTCTCATCGCAGCATCATGTTTGGGGCAATTGCGGAAGGAACGACGACTATACAAAATTTTTTGCGCGCAGAAGATTGTCTGAGTACTTTACATGCCTTCCAGCAATTAGGCGTTGAAATCGAAGAAGAGGAAGAGATGATCAAGATTCATGGTCGCGGTAGCCACTCATTTGTCCAACCAACCGAATCAATCGACATGGGAAACTCCGGTACGACCATACGTTTATTGATGGGTATTTTGGCTGGACAGCCTTTTATGACTACTCTGTTCGGGGATGCTTCGTTGTCTAAACGTCCAATGGGGCGAGTGATGGAACCTTTACGCGAGATGGGCGCTGACTTGCAAGGAAAAGAGAATGAGCAGTATCTACCAATCACTGTGACAGGAACCAACTCTTTATCACCTATCCGATACAATATGCCTGTAGCCAGTGCGCAAGTCAAATCTGCTTTGCTGTTTGCGGCATTACAAGCAGAAGGCACATCCGTAATCGTTGAAAAAGAACGTTCCCGTAACCATACGGAAGAAATGATTCGTCAATTTGGCGGAAGGATCTCAGTAGAAGGTAAAACAATCACGGTAACAGGACCACAAAAATTAACTGGTCAACAGATAACTGTTCCAGGCGATATTTCATCGGCTGCTTTCTTTCTAGCAGCAGGGCTTCTTGTTCCGGAAAGCCAACTGTTATTAAAAAATGTCGGGGTCAATCCAACAAGAACCGGTATCTTAGATGTGCTGGAGGAGATGGGCGCAGCGATTACCCAGACGAATCACAATGAACAGAACCAATCGGCTGATTTAAGTGTCAAGACGAGTCATTTGAAGAAAGCAACGATTGGTGGAGAAATCATTCCACGTCTGATTGATGAATTGCCCATTCTAGCTTTAGTGGCTACTCAAGCAGAAGGAATCACGATCATCAAAGACGCAGAAGAATTAAAAGTAAAAGAAACCAACAGAATTGATGCGGTGGCAGAAGAATTACAGAAAATGGGAGCAAAGATAAAAGCGACAGCAGACGGTCTGATCATCCATGGGCCGACACCTCTGCATGGCGCAAAAGTGTCCAGCAGAGGCGATCATCGAATCGGTATGATGCTGCAAGTAGCTGCTTTGATAGCTGATGGACCTTGCGAACTAGAAGGAGCTGAAGCTGTTTCAATCTCTTATCCGGCATTTTTTGACGATTTAGCAGAACTTGTGTCAGGAGGAGAAGCTCATGGCTAGCATTTTGCTGATTGGTTTCATGGGCGCTGGAAAAACAACAATCGGTAAAGGGTTAGCTCAACGTTTACAAAAAGAGTATGTAGATTTAGATACAAAGATTGAGGAACATATCCAATTGTCGATTGCCGAATATTTTCACTATTACGGTGAAAAAAGCTTTCGAAAAGTGGAGTCAGATATTTTAAGAAAGCTGTCAAATGAAGATAAAATTATCGCGACTGGTGGAGGGATTGTCCAAAGTGCAGAAAATCGGCGTTTTTTAAAAACACAGCCGATTGTTCTTTACTTAGAGGCAGAAGCGGACTGTCTAGTTGATCGTATCCAACAAGATGAAACGTCTATTCGACCTTTAGCTCTTGGAAAAACAAGAGAAGAAATAAAAGCATTATTGGCACAACGACTTTCTTGGTATGAAGAAAGTGCGACACATCGAATCAACACGACCAATCAAACACCAGAAAAGATCATCGATACCATTATAGAAAGGATCAAAAGCATATGAACGTCAGCTATCTAGGGCCAGAAAGTTCATTCACTTATCAGGCGGCTTGTCAGCTATTTCCTACAGAACAATTGACTGCGTATGCTTCCATCCCTGCTTGTTTGCGCGCTTTGTTTCGCAAACAAGTCGATCTGGCTGTCGTTCCTGTAGAGAATTCATTGGAAGGATCTGTTCATCACACAATCGATCTTCTTTCCAAACATCCAGAAGTCGAAGTTAAAAGTGAAATCGTTCTTCCTATCAAGCAGCAGCTTTTAGGCAATCCAGCAACAAAGATTACAAAAATCCTTTCACATCCACAAGCACTAGCACAATCACAACAGTTTTTAGAAACGCATTATCCTAATGTTCCTTTAGTAGCAACAGAATCAACAACTGCTGCAGCAATGTATGTAGCAGAACATCCGAAAGAAGACGCAGCAGCGATTGCTTCATTAGAAACAGCACAGCATGTTGGATTGGAGATCTTAGCTGAGAATATCCAAGATAATGAGTTGAATCAGACACGTTTTTGGATCATAGGTGATCGAAAGATGACCAGCCAGCAGCCAGCTCCAGTAAAAATGAGTGTCATCTTGACACTACCTGCTAATCGGCCAGGGATGCTTCATAAAATGCTGGCAGCTTTCGGATGGCGGGAGATCAACTTAAGTAAGATTGAATCCCGACCATTGAAAACCAGTTTGGGAGAATATTTTTTCGTGATCGATTTGTTGTTGGACCGCCCAATGACATTAGTAGAGAATGCGCTCCAAGAAATCAAGATGCTCGGAGGAGAAAGTCAAATATTGGGCTGTTATCCAGTGCTGACAGTAGAAGAGACGCGTAGATGAAAGTCAAGAATACTGATTGATTTATTTAACTTAAAATAAAAAAATCAGTGCTTGGCTATTCTTTATTTTTGATATTCTGATTGATTTTTAGGAAGAAGCGGTAGACAAATCGTTACAGTCGTTCCTGTCCCAATCACTGATTGGATCGTTAAGCCATATGCATCGCCATACATTAGGCGTATCCGCTCATCTACATGGCTGATGCCGATTCCTGAAAAATGATCATTTTTTTGTTTGGTATTTTCAGTATCGAAGCCATCGCCGTTATCAATCACTTCGAATAAAAGAAGCTGATTTTTTGTTTTGCCGTACACCGTGATGAATCCTTGCGTTTTATTGTGAAAAGCATGAAGATAGGCGTTTTCGATAATTGGTTGAAGGATCATATTCGGCATAGATAATGACTGCAGTTCATCAGGAATCATTATTTTAGCCGAGATTCTTTCGCCATATCGCATACTCAAAAGATCGATGTAACTTTGTACGCTTTTGATTTCTTCCTTGACTGGAATCACTTCTTCTTTTTTCCCAATCGTACTTCTTAGTAAAGTAATGAAACTGTCGATTCCTTGAACTGCTTCATCTGTTTTTTTCTGCCAAATCAAAAATTTCAAGCTAGTCAGCGTATTATAAATAAAATGGGGCTGTATCTGTGCTTGCATAGTTTGGATTTCAAGCGAACGTTTCTTCTTTTCGTCTTGGATCGTCTGTTCATAATGATGCTGAGCATTACTTAGCAATTGATTGATCGTATTCCCTAGCAATTGGACTTCATGGCTTCCTTGTACAGGAACAGTAGCTTTTAAGCCATCTTCCTCTAGCCGTTTTAGCGAATCAATCAAGCGGTAGATCGATTTTGTGTGTCGATCCAAATACATAAATACCAATGAGCCAGCAAAAGCAAGTGTCACGATATTATACAAAATAATCGGAAAAATCACGCCCATTTGGTTAGATAAAGAATGAAGATCGACTTGACTGAGTAATGTACAATCCTGGCGGTACAGAGGAAGACGGGTCAACTGCTGTCCATTTGAAATCGTTGTTTCACCTACTGTTAGTTTTTTGAAAATCATTGATCGGCTCCCAATTGTATTTTCTTCATTTGATGCGATGATCGTCTGTTCTTCGTTCATGAAGGAGATCTTCGATATCTCAGGATTTACTACAGATTGAAAAAGATTCGCTAGTTGCTTGGATGAGATCGATAAAACAGCATATCCGTAAACGTGATTCAATGTATTTTTCAGTTTTTTGACAAAGAAGACGCTGGGTGCTTTCTTATCGCGAAAAGTCAATCCGTGGTGTGCAAAAAGCATTTGTGTATCAGCAGCACGTTCATTCACTCTCTGAGCAATCGCAGATTGAAAAAAAGAATCGGCAGATACGGCAGTGAACATGTCGTTTCCGACAAAAGTTCTTCCATTTTCTCCAAAGATCAATACATCGTAATCGATCATTGGATGGATTTTTGAAAGAGAGTCATTCATTTTTTGGATTGTTCTTAGTTGCTGAAGCTGTTCCATATGTTGGGCTGGATCATTGGAAAAATAGCTTTTGACAGCTGGATTAGAATCAAAAGCGGCTAATGTATTCTCGATTGTATCATTCAAACTTTCAAATTCAGATTGAATCTTTTTTAGTACCACATCATTCGATTGATTGAACAGCTGGATATAGGCATCCCTTGATCGATGATAAATAAACAAAGAAATGACGATGGCTTGCAGAAAAAGACCGATGAACAAAATGAACAGAAGTTTGGCAAAGAGTTCATGCTCTTTGATTTTTTTTCTCATTTTACAAAAGTTCCTTTACGGTATTGAGAAGGTGTCATTCCTGTCTCTTCTTTAAAAACTCTGGAGAAATAACCCAGTTCGGTATAGCCGACTTTCTCACAGATTTCCGTCAAAGTAAGCCGTGTTTCCGTCAAAAAGAGCTTGGCTTTACTGATACGGACTTTTTTTAGATATTTTGAAAAGTTGATACCAAATTTTTCAGTAAAGATGGCTGAGAGATAGCTATATGAAAAATGATATTTTTCGGATAAAAGTTGTAAATTGATTTCTTTCTCATAATTTTCCTGGACGAACTCGTAGATCAAAGTCAAGATATCGAAATTGTCTTTTTTTGCATTTGCAGAAAAGTGGGTGAGTTTCTCAAGTGTTTCTTTGACAAGAATAGAAAAATCTTCGAAATACTCAGCATCGGCTAATAAAGAAGGAAGGGCGATCTTGAGCAAAGAAAGTTCTTCATTCCCAACATGCTCGTCAGCCAAAGCGTTGAGTAATGCATAGAAACGATTGATTGCCTCATGTTTCAAATAAGCTGGATCAATAGGCTGTTCCAATATCGTCGTGAAGAAATTCTCAAGTTCTTTGACAGCTAAAGCGTAGTCTTTATGAACGATTTTTGTTAAATAACTACTTGCTTGCTGCTCGTGGTTGGTTAATAACGGAAGAAGTTCATGCTGATAAGCAAGGTTCTTTCCCTTATGATAGAAACGTTGTCCTTTGGTGCAATTTCTGATCTCTTGGAATATTTCATTGATATCTTGGATTGCAAAAGAATCAGAAACAACAAAAAAATCACCTGGAAAAACTTCTTGACGAAACTTTTGAACAAACTTCCTAAGTGTATCTTTGGAATCAGTATTGATTACATAGCCGGATTCTTCCGAAAAGGTAGAAACAGGATAAATAGTAAACGAATCGTCGCTATCCATCAATGAATGGGTGATCGACTGTTTTTGTTTAGAGCCTTGTTTTGAACTGAATGGCCGTTTTTCGGTATATAACAGAAAAAACAAGGTGTGTTCAAAAAGAAGAGGGTCAAGCAATGGACGAGTTTGTCCAGCAATCTGCTGTGAAAGATTCTCGCAGATCTGCTCATAACGATTGGTGATTGGGCTTTTGTTGGGCTTTTTTTTTATTTTTTGTGAAACGGCAGTTAAGGAATTTAGAAAAAAATCAGGACTCAATCGAGGCTTTAAAAGATAATCAGCGACGCCTTCTTTAAAAGAATCTTTAACCATATCAAATTCATCATAGCTAGAGAGGATAAGGATCTGTGTTTCAGGTTGTTGCTGTTTTAATAGCCGCGATAATTCGATTCCATTTAATTCAGGCATCATTACATCTGTGACCACGATATCGATTGCATGTACCAAAGAAAAATCAAGCGCTTTCAACGGACTGGAAAAAGTCCCTATTAATTGAAACCCGTGCTCAGACCAATTGATCAACTGTTTCATTCCATCTAAAATCGTCTGTTCATCATCGATAAGAATTACGCGTATTGGCATTTTTTTACCCGCCTTAAGAATAGTCTTGTAATTTAAAAATACTTATTTCTAGGAGAAAATGCAAGGATATTTTTATTTTAAAGAAACCTCACCATTTCGATCTTTGGTCTAGATGCTAAGATTATTCCTTTTGTCATAGTTGATTTGTATTTTTTTATTATTTTAGGAGAAATTTTTGAAGTATCTGAATAATAAAGAAACCGTTTTCAAATTTTGGTATGATGAATGTAGCAAACGTAAACAACTAATGGATGGAAAAGGAGCGGATAAAAATGAACATCAGAAAGTTAATTGCTGGAGTCGTTTGTTTAGCGGCAGCATCAGGTTTCTTAACAGGATGCGGAAGTGCTAGTAGTACAGCAGACAAAGAAGAAAAAGTCACTGTCTGGGCGTGGGATGAGACATTCAATATCAAAGCAGTGAATGAAGCAAAAAAAGTTTATGAGAACGAAGAAACAGAGATAGAAGTTGTTACGATGTCTCAGGATGATATCGTTCAGAAACTGAACACCGCTTTAGCGAGCGGGAATACAGAAGGATTGCCCAATATCGTCTTGATTGAAGATTATAGGATACAAGGCTATTTGACTTCTTATCCAGATGCATTCGCTAATTTGTCTGCTATTGTAAAGGAAGATCATTTTGCACCGTATAAATTTGCGGTAAACAAAGTAGGAGATAAAATATACGGTGTTCCTTTCGATTCGGGCGTAACAGCAAACTTCTATCGTACGGATCTGATGGCAGAAGCAGGTTATACAGAAGAGGATATGGAGAATCTGAAGTGGGACGAGTATATTCAAGTAGCGCGAGATGTCAAAGAAAAGACGGGAAAGAAAATCGCTGAAGTCAATCCTTCTGACCTTGGTCGAGTAAGGATGATTATGCAACAGGCAGGAGAATGGTATACATCTGAAGATGGGGAGACAGTCACGATCCAAGACAATGCATCTTTAAAGTATGGTCTTGAATTGTTTGCCACTCTTTTGAAAGAAGATCTAGTCGAACAAACCTCTGACTGGAATGCTGGAGTAACTGCGATACAATCAGGAGCAGTAGCTTCTAGCCCAACTGGCGCTTGGTATTCTTCAACGATCCAAGGAGCAGAAAACCAATCTGGAAAATGGAAGATTGCACCAATACCTGCACTTCCAGAAAATCTGCAAAAAGCGCAAGCTTCTAACCTTGGCGGCGCTGGCTGGTATGTGATCAAAGGAGTAGCTGGAGAAGATTCAGCGAAAGATTTCCTAGAAGCAACGTTTGCTTCGAATGAAGAACTGATGGGCACTCTTGCGAAAGAAATCGGACTAGTATCTACGATGCTTAGCGCGAATGAACAAGAAGCTTATCAAGAAGCTTCTGAATTTTACAGTGGTCAAAAGATCTTTGACGATTTTTCAACATGGACATCTGAAATACCAGAAGTGAATTACGGACATGAGACCTATGCAATTGAAGCAGTCGTAGCTGAAGCTCTTCATCGAATCATCAATGGAGAAGAGACAGACAAGGTACTAGCAGATACACAAAAACAAGTAGAAGCACAATTGGCTAATTGATCGGTGGTAAAAAAGTGAATTTCTTCGCTTTTTCATCAGACAAACGAAAAGACAAAAAAGATCACGTCTGCCTTACAGATATTGTCTTTCTTGTCTTTTCATGTAGATAATCAATGATAGAATTGGAGGGAAAAGAATGAAGCAGAAAGATTTATTCAAAAACGGGCATGCTTTTTTAATCTTGCCAGTCATTTTGATATCAATCATGGTTTTTATTCCGATGGTTTTGGCTTTGATCACGTCTTTTCAAAGTGGTCCCCCTGTCAATATGACATTTAACGGGTTAGGTAATTATCAGCGGATGTTGACAGATGCAACTTTTAAAAAAGCTTTTTTTAATACATTCCTGTATTTACTTGTACAAGTACCGATCATGTTGTTTCTAGCACTTTTTATTTCCAACCTTTTAAATGATAAAAAGTTGAAATATAAAGGGTTGTTTCGAACCGCTATCTTTCTTCCATGTATCACTTCGATGGTCAGTTATTCTCTGATCATGAAAAGTCTATTTTCTCAATCTGGCCTTGTAAACAACTTGTTGTTGGGCATTGGTATGATTGACACACCGATTGGCTGGTTGACTCATCCAATTTGGGCGAGAGTTCTGATCATTCTTTCGATCACTTGGCGTTGGACTGGATACAATATGATTTTTTTCCTTTCAGGCATGCAAAATATTGATTCGGAGATTTATGAAGCAGCATCTATTGACGGTGCTTCTAAATGGCAGCAGTTTATCAAAGTGACGATCCCAAATTTAAAACCAATCATTTTGTTTACTTCCATTACTTCGACGATCGGGACATTGCAGCTTTTTGATGAAGTACAAAATATTACTGGCGGGGGACCAGCAAATGCAACGACCACCCTATCTCAATACATCTATAATTTGAGTTATAAATTCACGCCTAATTTTGGATATGCGGCAGCAGTTTCCTTTGTTATTGTTTCCTTTATTGTGATATTGTCGATAATCCAAACGAAAGTAGGAGGAGAAAGTCGATGAAAAATATGGTAGAAAAAGAAACAATCGAACGCCCCAACGTCAAAAAACAAGCATTAGAACTTCGTTCGACAATTGGGTCAGTATTAAAGTATACAGCATTAAGCATCCTATCATTTATTTCCATTTTCCCTTTTGTCTGGATGGTTTTGGGAATGACGAATACACCCGTGGATATCACATCGGGAAAAATAAAGATTGGCAGTAACTTGATCATCAATTTTCAAAATTTGTTTTCCAATGAGCTGAATTTTACTCGTTCCCTTTGGAATTCAGCGATGATCGCTTTGGTGACCACTGTGTTTGCATTGCTGATTTCGTCAATGGCAGGATATGGATTTGAGATTTATCAAAGTAAACGAAAAGACCTAATTTTCAATATTCTACTGCTATCGATGATGGTTCCTTTTGCGGCATTGATGATCCCTTTATATCGAATGTTTTCACAATTGAACGGAACGGTTTTGGGAATCAACAGTTTCTTGGTTGTCATCCTGCCATCTGTTAGCACTGCTTTTTTGATCTTCTTCTTTCGACAAAATGTTAAATCTTTTCCAAAAGATCTAGTAGAAGCCGCTCGATTAGACGGTCTAAAAGAACTAAGTATTTTTTTTAGAGTGTATATGCCGACGGCTAAAAATACCTATGCCGCGGCTGCAATCATCACATTCATGAGTAGCTGGAACAATTATTTATGGCCCTTAGTAGCTTTGCAATCTCCTGATAAACGGACGGTTCCGCTTGTTTTATCTGCTATGGGTGCTTCCTATACACCAGACTATGGAATGATCATGGCTGGATTAGTCATCGCTACTTTACCAACTGCCATCGTATTTTTTGTTTTGCAAAAGCAATTCGTTCAAGGAATGATCGGCTCTGTAAAATAAAAAAACACAATAAGCGCGTTCCTTCAAAGTCATTTTTCCAAGTAAAAAGATACTTTTGGGACGTGTGTTATTTTATGTTGAGAAAAATTAAATGATAACGTTTTAAGTTTGTGCTCGAAAACTCTTTCATTTTAAGGTAAACTTAAAGAGTAAAGGAGGAGGATACATGCTAAAAAATTTTAAAGAAGTGATTGCTGCTATATTGCCGATGACTGTCCTGATTGTCATTTTAACGTTTGTTTTTGCACCGTTAGAAGGAGAAGACCTCGCTTCATTTCTGGTTGGTGCGGCAATCATGATGATCGGAATGACGCTCTTTTTGTTTGGAGCAGATTATTCTATGATGGAAGTCGGAGATCTAGTAGGGAAATATATGATCAAAAAGAAAAGTTTGACTGTTTTGGTCAGTTTGGGATTTGCTATCGGGATCGTGATCACGATTGCTGAACCTTCCGTGCAAGTTTTGGGACAACAAGTATATGATATATCTGACGGAGAGATTGGCAGAGTGTTGCTGATTGGGATCGTCAGCGTCGGCACTGGAGTATTTCTAGCCTTTGCGCTGCTTCGGGTCGTATTCAAGCTATCCTATTATCAATTGATGGCTATAGGCTACATAGGCGTTTTGATCGCCTCATTTTTCACCAGTTCCGAATTTATGCCGATTGCTTTTGATTCGGGGGGAGTGACTACTGGTCCAGTAACTGTTCCATTTATCTTGGCCCTTGCCGGAGGGATGACTAGTATGATCAAACAAAAGAAAAATGAAAATGACAGTTTTGGAATGGTCGGTATTGCTTCGTTAGGGCCGATTCTTGCCGTGATGATTTTGGGGGTGATCTTCCAATGAGTTTCTGGCAGCAAGTGATAGATGGAATCGAAATCGTTACCATGGAAGTCATTTTGGCAGTGGCACCTATCGTAATCCTATTTGTTTTAATGAATATCATTAGTTTTCGTATGCGCAAAAAGCGTTTCTTTGACATTATGAAAGGTTTCTTGATAACGACTATTGGGTTGATCCTTTTCCTGCACGGAGTCAATATGGCTTATGTACCGGTAGGACAGCATTTAGGCAGTGCTATTGCGGGATTGCCTTACAATTATATACTGGTTCCCCTTGGCTTTTTAATGGGGTTCTTAGTAGGGTTTGCTGAGCCGGCGATTCATGTAATGGTCAAACAGGTTGAAGAATTGAGCGAGGGGAGAATCCGATCGAAAATCATGCTGATGGTAATTTCAATTGGGATCGGCGCAGCAGTAGGATTGTCTATGTGGCGTTTGCTCGTCGGATTCTCTCTTTATTATTTCTTGATCCCAGGATACGGGCTAGCATTTATTTTAGGACGAAAAGTGGACAAGATCTTTTTAGCAATGGCTTTTGATAACGGTGGAGTAGCAACGGGCCCGATGTGTTCGACATTTATTTTATCAATGAGCGTGGCAATCGCTGCACAAATTGAAGGAAGAGATCCGATCATTGACGGGTTTGGTGTGGTTGCAATGATTGCATTGACACCAATATTATCCACTTTAGTACTAGGATATATTTATAAACGAAAAGATGAAAAAGACAGAATCGAAAAAGAAAGATTGCAAAAATTGGGGGAAAGCAAATGAAAGATCTTGTAGCATTGAATCTTCACATGATTGTGACGATCGTTGACGGAGGAATGGGCGAAGATGTTATCGACTTTTCAAAAGAAGCAGGTGCAGCAGGCGGAACGATCTTACATGGAAGAGGTTCTGGTGTACATGATTCAGGGAAATTTTTAGGTTTGGACATTTCGCCAGAAAAAGATATTGTGTTGACATTAGTACCCGATAGTTTGACGAATAAAGTAATGGATGCGATTGGTCAAGGCATCAACATCGATATTCCAGGTAATGGTATTTGTTTTAGTATTGATGTAGACAAAGTCATTGGTATCACTAAGATTCATCAATATCGAGAAATTATCGGAATGCAAGAACTTTTAGATGAAAATAACGATAGAGAAAAGTCTGAATCATAGACAAGCGTTTGAAGAGGAAATAAACACAAACAAGAAGGCGGATGAGCGTTATTTCCGCTTTTTTGTTTGTATTTTTCTCGTGAATACTTATGAAATAGTAAATTTTTATGAAATTCTACTCTAAGCATCAGACTTTCTTTTCAAAATATGCTATTTTAAAAATGATGAAAAAAGGGGGAGAAAAATGAATTTTTTAGTTGTTTTAAAAGATACTCTGATTGAGCGATCTACATTTCTATATGTTCAATTGCAGGAAAATAAAACATTGCTGCATTTTTCACCAGAGTTCCATCTAGAGGGGCTAACATTAGGAGAAATCTATCAAGCAGAAGGGCTGTCGGCTGTTTTGCACTTTTTTAAGGTAGAATTGGAATTACCAGTAAAAGATTATATCGAGCTTTCTCTTGAATCTTGGGATCGAGCAGTGGTTGAACTGTTTCCAGAAGGTTTAATGATCGATACAAACGATGGGAAGATCCATCTGACTGCAGCAGAACTGCAAAAACAAATGCGTTATCAAATAGATGACGAAAATTCTTTTTCTATTTTTAGACGTCAGCAAAAGATTCTAAAAAGCTTTTTAAAAGTGATCAGTAAAAAACGGAATCTGATCAAAACGACACAGCTGTTGAAAAAATATCCAGGTCTGCTTCACACGTCTATTCAATTTCCTCAATTGATTACGATGATCCATCGTTTTATACGTATGCAACAGCTACCATCTAAGAAGCTGTTTCTTCCATTGACGGACACATTTCGAGTAGTCAACAGAGAAGATAAAAAGAAAGTGATTGTGATTGACTTTACCAGAAATCGGAATGTCCTTCACCAAGTTGCAATGGAAAAGGCCAATTAAGGCTTTTTCTTTTTGGATTTTTTTGTCATAATAAATATTAGATGATGGAGGAGATAATATGATGCAAACATGGTTAGAAAGGCTAATACGATTTCAGCAGAACTATCACAAACTTATGCAGGGAAGATATGCGAAATTTGATCAGTTGAATCGCGGTCTATTGATCGCTGCGCTTGTCTTTAGTTTGCTAAGTCGTTGGTTGCCCTATAGAATCGGACAATTGTTGTTCATCGTCTTTTTCGGATGGATGATATTTCGTTTCCTATCAAAAAAAATCTACCCCAGACTAAATGAGAATCAACGTTATTTGAAATATCTTGATAGAGTCAAAGAAAAATATCATCAGATAAAAAACAAAAAGCAAGTCAAAATGGATCGAAAAAGTTATACTTTTTTTGAGTGCCCGAATTGTCATCAAAAGCAGCGTGCACCTAAAGGAAAAGGACGAATACGTGTGACATGCAAAACATGTGGTATAAAATTCGAAACGAATGTTTAAGGGAGAAAAGAATGAAATTAGTATTATTACGTCATGGCGAAAGCGAAGCAAATTTTGAAAATTACTGGACAGGATGGCTAGATGTCGCCTTAACAGAAAAAGGAAAAGAACAAGCAGCAGTTGCCGGTCAAAAAATGCTTGAAGCCGGACTTCAATTCGATGCCGTTTATACCTCTGTTTTGAAACGTGCGATTCTTACCGGACAAGTCGCACTAGAAGAAATGGGTCAGTTATGGCTTCCTATAATAAAAACATGGCGTCTAAATGAACGGCATTATGGGGATCTTGTGGGTAAAAACAAAGATAAGATGAAAGAAATATACGGAAAAGATCAAGTAAAAACATGGCGCAGAGGATATACGGAAGTTCCGCCGTTAACCGCAGAAAATAGATTTGACCGCAGATATGATCACTTGGATCCGCATTTGATCCCATACGGAGAAAGTCTGGAAATGACAGTGAATCGGATCATTCCCTTATGGCAAGATCATCTAGCACCAAAACTAAAAGATCGGCAAGATTTACTAGTTGTGGGTCATGGTAATAGCATCCGAGCACTGACAAAATATTTAGAAGATGTTCCTGAAGATCAAATGGATACGATCGATATCCCAAATGCACAACCAATCCAGTATACATTAGCAGATGATTTGACAATTCTGGACAAAAAAATACTTTAAAGAACACCTTTATCTAAAAGTGAGAGATAGAAAAAAGAAGCAAAGGAATGGAACAAAAGGAACATGAAAAATTATATATGGGACTTTGATGGTACATTGTTTGATACGTATCCCGCAATGGTAGATGGTGCATGGCAAGCACTAAAAGATTTTGGTATCAGTATGGACAAAAAAGAAATCTACTTCAAAATGAAAAAGTATTCTACTAGTTATTTGATCAATGAATCAAACTTGAATGCCAGAGAGTTTAATGAATTATTTCACCGATATGAAAAAGAAAGTACGGAAGTTTCCCGTCCATTTCCAGAAACGAAACAAGTACTGGAAATGCTAAAAGACAACGGCGGTCGTCATTTCATCCTGACCCACCGTTTGACAGAATCAACATGGGGCCTGTTAAAAGAACATCGATTGGCACATCTGATTGAGGAAGTAGTAGGGATCGATCAGGACTTTCCTCGTAAACCTGATCCAGCATCTTTAAATTATTTGATCGATACTTTTCATTTAGAAAGAACAGACACGATGATGATCGGCGATCGTCGTTTAGATATCGAAGCAGGGAAAAATGCAGGAGTCGCTACTTGTCTTTACGACATCGATCATTTTCTGGGTGAGATCCCGGCAGATTATGTGGTAGGAAATCTGAATGAAATCCTTACCTTGCAGAGCATCATTAAAAAGTAGTATCCCCTTTCAAAGGAGATATGTTATAATTTTCATAAAGGAGTGATAAAATTATATGGAAATCAGAAGACAAAAAGAAGTTGTAGAAGCATTTCATTATGATATGAGATTGCCGAACCAAGAAGTAGAAACAGATTTGAAAGTAGGCTTCTCGCCTTTAAAAGAAACGATCGAAAACTATCCGAAAGAACATAGCATCGTAGGAGCACGCTTAGAGTTCCGTTTAGTGTTTGATACATATGTTTTATCTGGAAGTGTGAGTCAGATCAATCATATCCTCAATCGGAAAATTGAAGGTCAAAATGATGTCACACAAGAAGAAGTGGACGAGCTAGTAGCACCGTTATTCGATATCGTACGCCGAATGTCTTATGAGGTGACAGAGATCGCCTTAGATCAGCCTGGGGTAAAATTGAATTTTCAATCAGAAAAACAAGAATAGACAGTAAAAACATACCTGCGATAGATTAAAGCTATCACAGGTATGTTTTTTTATTACTAATTGTAAGCAAAAAGAATGTCATTTCGATAAAAATCGTCTAAAATATAAAAGTCACTGAAAAAAATTTTTTCAGGAGGATGGTTGAAGAATCATTCTCGGGAACCTTTACTTCCTTCGATGGACTTGTCATTAATAATATGAGGAGGAGAAAAATGACAACACTCATCACAGTTTTAGTGGTTCTAGTTTTTGCGGCATTATTATATGTGTTCTATCGTATGCAAAAGCGCCATACAAAATTTTCAACACGCGTCTTTACAGCATTAGGAGTTGGTATCGTCTTTGGCGGTCTGCTTCAATTGATCTTTGGTGTAGACGACAAAGTCGTTACTCAATCAATGGAATGGATCGGGATTGTAGGTCAAGGATATGTATCATTCTTGCAAATGCTAGTTATGCCTTTAGTGTTTATTTCGATCATTGGTGCATTCACAAAAATGAAAGTTTCTGAAAAGCTAGGGAAAATTAGTGCGACTGTATTGACTTCTTTACTTGGAACAACAGCTATTGCAGCATTGATCGGAATTGGTTCAACAATGCTGTTCGGACTCCAAGGAGCTAAATTCACACAAGGAGCTGCAGAAACAGCACGAATCTCTGAACTGGCAACACGTCAGGAAACAGTTGAAAACTTATCGATTCCACAGCAGATTTTATCCTTTATCCCTAAAAACGTTTTTGCTGATTTAGCAGGTAGTCGTGCAACAAGTACGATTGGAGTCGTTATTTTCGCGGCATTTGTCGGAATCGCTTATCTAGGCGTGAAAAGAAAAGCGCCAAAAGAAGCAGCATTCTTTTCAGATTTAGTCGACAGTCTGTATAAAATCATTATGCGGATCGTGACGCTTGTTTTGCGTTTGACACCTTATGGAGTATTTGCTTTGATGACAAACGTTTTGGCAACAAGTGATTTTGCAGCTATCGTCAATTTAGGTAAATTTGTCGTTGCTTCTTACGTAGCATTGCTTGCTGTTTTGATTGTCCACTCACTGATTTTGATTGGTGCAAAAGTCAATCCAATCAACTATTTCAAAAAAGCCTTTCCGGTATTGAGCTTTGCGTTTACTTCACGTTCAAGTGCTGGAGCTTTGCCATTGAATATCGAGACTCAGACAAAAGCTTTAGGAGTAGATGATGCAACAGCTAATTTCTCAGCAAGTTTTGGTTTGTCTATTGGACAAAACGGCTGTGCTGGCGTTTATCCAGCTATGTTGGCAACGATCGTCGCACCAGCAGCTGGAGTGAATGTCTTTAGTTTGGAATTTATTTTGATGCTTGTGGCAATTGTAACAATCAGTTCTTTTGGTGTAGCTGGAGTCGGTGGGGGCGCAACATTTGCTTCACTGATCGTTTTAGGGGCAATGAACTTGCCAGTAGCAATCGTTGGGTTAGTTATCTCTGTTGAACCATTAATCGATATGGCACGTACAGCAGTAAACGTCAGCGGTAGCATGGTAGCTGGTATCGTGACAAGTGCACGCATCAAAGATTTAGATCGCGATGTCATCAATGATGATTCTAAAGTGATCGATGTGAATGCATAGTCAAAAAGAGGTTGTGATAGAAGTGGTCAGCTTTAAGAAATAAGAAGAAGTTTCCTAAAAATAGTTTCTCAAATTTTTGTGAAATTTCGGCTTATTTCCGAGAAGCTACTTCTGAAACACCGTGAATAAGAGGTTGTGAAAAAGCTGCCCTGCATCAAGTAATAAGAACAGCCAAACAAAAATAGTTCCTCATATTTTACGTTTGGTTGAGCTTATTACCGCAGATGCAAGCTTTTGAACACCGTTTAAGAAAGAGGTCGTGAGCCTGCCGTTTCACTCTGAGTCACAAAGAGCAATTTCAAAAAATAGCTTCTCATGTTTGTTGAATATTGTGTCTTGTGACCGAGGAGTTGTCAGGAGAACACCGTTTACCAGAGGTTGTGACTTGTTTTTAGTCACGACCTCTTTTTTTATTTATTCCATATAAATACACATTATTTATTCCGAAAAGTGAAAGCGTAAATAACAAAAACAACCAACTTATTTATTATTAAAGAAAAGCGTATTTAAGTAGGACGATTCTGTTGAGAGCTTTCGTAGATTTTCCCATTTTCCTATGGTAAACTGACAAAGTTGAGAATGTTAGAACAGATCGTTTAGGAGGAAACAGATGTTTACGAATGAAATAAAAATCATGCTTTATGTGGACGATGTAGAAAAAAATGCAACGTTTTGGAGAGCAGTTGGCTTTGCGGAAAAAGATCGTCAAGAAATGGATGGGACGCTTATAATTGAAGTAGGAGTTGAGGACAGTCAAACCTCATTTCTGTTATATGATCGAGCATTTGTTGAGTCCCATTCACCTGGCACAGCTACTAGTGCCCCATCTTTGATGTTTTACAGTAAAGATATCTTTGGACTATATAAAAAAATGCAGACGCAATCAGTCACATTAGGTGATATGGTACAGCTTGGAGAAGAATATGTCTTTAACTTTGCTGATCCCGATGGCAACTACTTTGCGGTTACAGGTAAATAATAGAAATAAAGACTTTGTTTTTCTGTGCGAAACAGGAAAGCGAAGTCTTTTTAATTCAAATAATAATATTATGTAAACAAAAAACTTTCCATGCGTAATTATACACAAGCAAATAAATCGTCAAATGCGAACGCCTTCTTTATACTGTTTAGGAACGAAAAGAAGGAAGGAAGAAATACATGGATTATCAAGTACTGCTTTATTACAATTATACAAAAATCGAAGAACCAGAGGAATTTGCCAAAAATCATTTAGCCTTTTGCAAATCTTTGGATCTTAAAGGTCGTATTCTAGTAGCTGAAGAAGGAATAAATGGTACTGTGTCTGGAACCGTTGAAAACACGACTGCCTATATGAAAGCAATGAAAGCTGATCCTCGATTTGCTGATACGATGTTCAAGATCGATCCAAGCGAAGGACATGCCTTTAAGAAGATGTTTGTAAGATACCGTCCAGAGCTTGTAAGTTTAAAGCTAGAAGAGGACATTGATCCAAACCAAGTGACAGGTGCCTATCTTTCACCGCAAGAATTTAAAGAAGCTATTTTAGATGAACAGACAGTGGTGATTGATGCACGGAATGATTATGAATATGACTTGGGACATTTTCGAGGGGCTGTACGCCCAGATATACGCAGTTTTCGAGAGCTTCCAGACTGGATCCGCGAGCACAAAGAAGAATTTATGGAAAAACGGGTAGTGACCTACTGTACTGGTGGCATTCGTTGCGAGAAGTTTTCTGGTTGGCTTGTCCGTGAAGGATTCAAAGATGTCGGACAGCTGCATGGCGGTATTGCTACTTATGGTAAGGATCCTGAAGTCCAAGGAGAATTATGGGACGGCAAGATGTATGTGTTTGATGAACGGATCGCTGTCGATATCAACCAAGTAGATAAACAAATCGTCGGTCGCGACTGGTTTGACGGAACACCATGTGAACGATATATCAATTGTAGCAATCCTGAGTGCAATCGTCAGATTCTTGCTTCCATTGAAAATGAAGAAAAACATTTAGGAGCATGTAGCATAGAGTGTGCGAAACATCCGCGCAATCGCTATGTTCAAGACCATGGAATCTCTCCAGAAGAAGCAGAACTGCGGTTTACAGCTTTAATTAAATAGAAAACAATAGTTTTGATTGTCGACCATTTCCAATATGCGCTATACTAGCGTTGAGGATGGTGATCCACATGAAATCATTGATTTATGCTATTGGGGATGTCCATGGCAAACATGAGCTTTTTGAAAAACTTATTCACTATTATGATCCAAAGATCCATCAGCTTGTTTTATTAGGGGATCTCAATGATCGAGGTCCTCGTACAAAAGAATGTTTTTTATTAGGAAAGCAATTAGTCGAAGAAACAGGAGCCATTTACCTCCGGGGAAACCATGAAGAATATTTTTTGCAATTTCTGCAATCACCGGAGGACTGGTATGCGCCTTATATGAGAAATGGTGGAAAAGAAACGTTTGAAAGCCTGATTCACCCAGGGGCATCGGAGGAATACTCCCCAACTGAAATCTCGATGATGATCCAATCGAGATATTCAGAACTGATTAAATTTTTAGTCCAGCGCCCCTTGTATTATGAATGGGAAAATTATCTTTTTGTCCATGCCGGTGTGGATTTGACAAAGAAAGACTGGCGTAAGACAAGTCTAAGAGACTTTATTTGGATAAGGGAACCATTTCATGAAGGGAAAAACAATACAGGTAAGACAATTGTATTTGGACATACGATTACACCAATGCTCCATGGAGATATGCAGACAACAGACCTCTGGATTCAGGATCATAAAATCGGAATGGACGGTGGGGCTGTATTCGGAGGGTCATTGCATGGGGTTGTTTTTGACAAGGAAGGTATTCTTCAAGATATTGAATATCAGAACAACGAAGGACCTTGGCATGGAATCTGACTAATGGAAAGAATGAAGGAGCTGTGACTTTGTTGCGGCTCTTTTTATTTTTATAGAGAATATTGTTTCTTTCAGTAGTTTAACCCAGGATAAAAAGTATGATAGAATAAAGAAGCAATTTTTAGCAGAAAAGAGGCATTTTAATGACGGAAAATTTGAACCAGACGATCATTCAGCTTGTACAAAAAGAACTTTCAGACTATCGTCCTAAGCAGTTGACTACTGTACTTAATTTGTTAAATGAAGGAAACACTGTTCCTTTTATCGCGCGTTACCGAAAAGAAATGACTGGAAGTCTTGATGAAGTCCAGATTCGTGAAATCGAAGAGCGGTATGCCTATCTTGAAAACTTAGAAAAACGTAAAACTGAAGTGATTCGGCTAATCGATGAACAAGGGAAACTGACTCCCGAGTTAGAAGCAGAAATCACCCAAGCCGTGAAAATGCAACAAGTGGAAGATTTGTATCGTCCATACAAACAAAAACGACGGACAAAAGCAACGATTGCTAAAGAAAAAGGACTTGAACCACTCGCGAAGTGGCTGATGCAGCTTACAGATGGAGAGGTGCAATCTGAAGCAGAAAAATATATTGACAAAGAAAAAGAAGTCTCTTCTGCCGAAGAAGCGTTGCACGGTGCTCATGAGATTATTGCTGAACAAGTCAGCGATAATGCAAAATTTCGGACTTGGATTCGGTCTTATACGTATAACAAAGGTATGTATGTCAGCAATGTCAAGGATGAGCAAGCAGATGAAAAAGGCGTATATGAAATGTATTATGACTTTGCAGAACCCGTCCATAAAATGGTTTCTCATCGAATATTAGCTACTAATCGTGGAGAAAAAGAAGATATTCTGAAAGTATTCTTTCAAGTAGATGAAGCAGCAATTTTAGCTTACTTGGATCGCCAAATAGTCAAAAATCCTGCCTCTCCTTCTTCTTCATTCGTCAGAGAAGCCTATCAGGATAGTTATAAACGCTTTATTCAGCCAGCAATCGAGCGAGAACTGCGCAATGAATTGACTGAAAAGGCAGATGAGCAAGCAATCGCTATTTTCGGCGAAAACCTCCGTAATCTTTTGTTGCAACCGCCACTAAAAGGTAAAGTTGTCCTGGGATTTGATCCGGCTTATCGTACTGGATGTAAACTAGCAGTCGTAGATGCGACAGGGAAAGTTTTAGCAATCGAAGTTATTTATCCTCATAAACCTGCAGCGCAAGCAAAAAGAGAAGCTGCTGGACCAGCTTTTATCCAATTAATTAATAAATATCAAGTAGATATGGTAGCTATCGGAAATGGTACAGCCAGTCGGGAATCTGAACTTTTTGTGGCTGAGCAGTTGAAATCCGCCGACCATAAAACCTATTACGCTATCGTCAACGAAGCAGGCGCTTCTGTTTACTCCGCTAGCGAAATTGCACGAAAAGAATTTCCGCATCTACAAGTTGAAGAAAGAAGTGCTGTTTCTATTGCCCGTCGCCTGCAAGATCCTTTAGCTGAATTAGTCAAAATCGATCCTAAAGCTGTCGGAGTAGGCCAGTACCAACATGACGTTTCTCAAAAACGTTTGGCTGAACAATTGGATTTTGTTGTGGAAACAGCGGTTAACCAAGTAGGTGTGGATGTGAATACAGCAAGCCCGCAGCTCTTGCAGCATATATCAGGATTGAATAAAACAACTGCCCAAAACATTGTCATTTATCGTGAAGAAAACGGAGAATTCACCGCACGAACTCAATTGAAAAAAGTGCCACGCTTAGGACCAAAAGCATATGAACAAGCAATCGGATTCTTGCGAGTCCCTGGTGGGAAAAACATTTTGGACAACACAGGTATCCATCCCGAAAGTTATTCTATTGCAAAAGAAATATTAACTTCAGTCCAACTTTCAGAAAAAGAGCTTGGTACAGAAGAAGCAGTAGAAAAATTGACACGATTATCCGTAGAGAAACTGGCTGAAAGCCTATCAGTCGGAGAAGAAACGTTAGCCGATATTTTAGCTGGGCTGACACAACCTGGACGAGATATGCGTGATGAGATGCCAGCGCCCTTATTACGTACAGATGTATTGAGTATGGAAGACTTGAAACCAGGGATGGAATTGACTGGAACGGTCCGTAATGTCATTGACTTCGGCGCATTTGTTGATATCGGTGTGAAGCAAGACGGACTTGTCCATATATCGAAACTCAGCAAAAAATTCGTCAAGCATCCTACAGATGTCGTGTCAGTAGGAGATATCGTAACAGTTTGGATAGAACAAGTCGATACGAAAAAAGGCAGAATCAGTTTGACGATGCTTTCCCCTTATGAAGAGTAACAATGAGGAGTAACAAAAATTGACACAAGAAGAACTGCAGCAGTTAGTAGAAGAGATATCATTAAAAAGCTTCCAGCTTCCTTTCAAGCACCAAGCAATGTTCAATCCACGCTTACGTACAACTGGCGGGCGCTATCATTTAAACGATCATCATTTAGATTTTAATGCGAAGCTATTTGAAGAGTCAGACGAAGAGACGATTGCAGGAATCATCAAACATGAACTTTGCCATTATCATCTTCATCTAGCTGGAAGAGGGTATCAGCATAAAGATATGGATTTCAAGTATCTTTTGAAAAAAACAGGAGGGTTGCGCTATGCACCAGCCTTGACGAAGAAACAGATAAAGATGGAGTATTATCGATGCCAAGATTGTTCTGCCACGATCTGCCGCAAGAGAAGAATCGATGTACGCAAATATCGTTGTGGAAGATGTCATGGAGAAATCAAATGGATTGAGACAAAAAGAGAAGACTTTAATGAAGCACAAAAAATCAGATGAAAGGATAGAAGGCCTTTGGAAAAAAGTGAGCAGAGGAATCTAAAAGACTGGAATCAGCTATTAAATTTTTTAGCCGCACCTGAAGAGGGAAATTTTGAGGAACTGACGGCACCTACACTTATTTTAGCTGGAAACTGTCTTCCTATCTTAGCTGATAAAGCAGCACAAATGTATTTAAATGGCCAAGTAGATCAATTGTTTTTGGTCGGAGGGGTGGGGCATGCGACTAGAATCCTTTATGAGAATTTTGAAAAGCAAGGATTTCATTTTGAAGATGGCATGAGTGAAAGTGAAATCTGTCGTCAGTATCTAAAAGAAGTCTATGATTTGCCCGATAAGGCTTTTCTGATAGAATCGAAGTCTACAAATTCTGGAGAGAACGCCACTTTTTCACTGGAGATTCTTCATTCCTTAGGAGCTGTACCAGAAAAAATCTTATTGATGAATGATCCGACACTGCAACGCAGGACTCGAGCAACTTTTGAGAAAGTATGGCAAAATGAACAAACTATTTTCGCGAATGCTGTGCCATTTGTGCCGGAAATCCTTCACTTTTCTGAAGAGATCATCTTTACAGCAAAAGAACTGAATCATCAATGGCCTAAGGAATATTTCCATGCGCTAGTATTAGGAGAAATGGAACGTCTCCATGACGATGAGAACGGCTATGGTCCGAAAGGAAAAGATTTTATTCCTCACATTGATATATCAGAGGAAGTTTGGTCTTCTTACACCAGAATTAAAGAGTCAATAAAAACGGATTTTTCCCGTACTTGACCATTTTAGCAAGCGAATCCTCCTTTCCAAATAAATTTGGTTGAAATTTTCAATCGTTTATAAGATAATGAGGAGCGTGTTGAATGTAATAGCTAAAAGAATGGACGCTAGATAAGAGAAGAGGATTCAAATGGAAAATCAAAATAAATTGTATCATTTTGTTGGTATCAAAGGTTCAGGAATGAGCTCCTTGGCTCTTGTTTTACATGAACAAGGTCTAAATGTCCAAGGATCAGACATTGAAAAATATTTCTTTACACAAAGAGATTTAGAAAAAGCAAATATCACGATTCTGCCATTTAACGCAGATAATGTAAAACCAGGGATGACGATCATTGCAGGAAATGCATTTCCTGATTCACATGAAGAAATCCAGCGAGCAAAAGAATTAGGTTTGGAAGTGATTCGCTATCACGACTTTATTGGTCATTTTATCCAAAATTATACGAGTATCGCTGTAACAGGCTCTCACGGAAAAACAAGTACGACTGGACTGCTCTCTCATGTATTGAGTGGTGTCCGTCCAACAAGTTATCTAATTGGAGATGGAACAGGACATGGTGATCCGCAAGCGGAATTCTTTTCATTTGAGGCCTGTGAATATCGCCGTCATTTCCTTGCCTATTCACCAGACTATGCAATCATGACCAATATCGATTTTGATCATCCGGATTATTATACAAGTATCGACGATGTATTTACAGCTTTCCAAACAATGGCTGGACAAGTGAAAAAAGCTATTTTTGCGTATGGTGACGATGCTTATTTACGCAAATTAAAAGCAAATGTGCCGATTTATTATTATGGTGTCACAGAAAACGATGATATCCAAGCACGAAACATCGAACGCACAACTTCTGGTTCTGCTTTTGATGTCTATCATGGGGATGAATTTGTTGGGCACTTCACTGTACCAGCATTCGGTAAACACAATATCTTAAATGCTTTAGGTGTTATTGCAGTAGCTTATTTCGAAAAACTGGATCTGAAAGAAGTTGCAGAAGAAATGCTGACTTTCCCAGGAGTAAAACGTCGATTCAGTGAAAAGATCGTAGCAGACATGACCGTAGTCGATGATTATGCGCATCACCCTGCAGAGATCAAAGCAACGATTGATGGCGCACGCCAAAAATATCCAGATAAAGAAATAATTGCAGTTTTCCAACCCCATACGTTTACGCGTACGATTGCATTGATGGATGAATTTGCAGAAGCACTTGATTTAGCTGATAAAGTTTACTTATGCGATATTTTTGGTTCGGCTCGGGAAGAACAAGGAAACGTTAAGATTGAAGACCTTGGAGCGAAAATCAAAAAAGGTGGAGAAGTCATCAAAGAAAATAATGTATCTCCATTGTTAGATTATCATGATGCAGTAGTAATCTTCATGGGTGCTGGAGATGTTCAAAAATTTGAACAAGCGTATGAAAAACTTTTAAGCAGCACGACGAAAAATGTACTGTAATACAATTACTGCAGTGTCCTTATAAAAATAGAAAGAGGGGGAGTGGCAAAAATCTTGCCAATCCCCCTTTTTTGCAACTTATGATAAACGGTGTTCAAAAGCTTGCATCTGCGGTAATAAGCCCAACCAAATCAAAAACATGAGAAGCTGTTTTTCTTGGCTGTTCTTATTACTTGATGCAGGGCAGCTTTTTCACGACCTCAGATAAACGGTGTTCAAAAGCTTGCATCTGCGGTAATAAGCCCAATCAAATGAAAAATATGAGGAGCTATTTTTATTTGACCATTCTTATTACTTGATGCAGGACAGCTTTTTCACGACCTCAGATAAACGATGTTCAAAAGCTTGCATCTGCGGTAATAAGCCCAATCAAATCAAAAACATGAGAAGCTGTTTTTCTTGGCTGTTCTTATTACTTGATGCAGGGCAGCTTTTTCACGACCTCAGATAAACGGTGTTCAAAAGCTTGCATCTGCGGTAATAAGTCCAGCCAAATGAAAAATATGAGAAGCTGTTTTTTCTTGGCTGTTCTTATTATTTGATGCAGGACAGCTTTTTCACGACCTCTGTAAACTATAGGAATCTGTTAAATCAAGGGAGCAGAACTTGCCTTTTACGCTACTTTTGGTACAATAATGTATGATTAAAAATAAACTGGAGGGTTTCTATCTTGAACATAGGTAAGCCGAGAAAACTAGGAAAAACAATAAATGAAATCGAGGAAGGCGACTCGTTATCCTTAACAGAATCTATTGAAGATAACCAGCTTTTGCTGTATTTGGGATTGACGAATGATGCAAATCCTTTGTATATCCAACATGACTTTGCACAAAAAACAGAATATCAACAGCCAATCGTTCCATCAGTGATGCTGATGGGGATCATCACAAGTGCAATTTCAAAGCATCTTCCTGGACCAGGATCACATGTTGTCAATTTTTCTGTCAATTTTATTGAACCGGTTTTCCATTATGAAACACTGACTTTTCAGTTTGAGGTCATAAAAGTAGATAAGATGAAGGATGTGGTGACGATTTCTGTAGAAGCGGAGAATACGAACGAAGATCGTGTGTTGGATGCTGTCGTTATGGTCCAACCGCCACAAGTTCCTGAATTGGAAATAGCAATCGAAAGTGAAGGTGAATTGAATGAATAATCCAAGTACATCAATGTCAGGTATCAATCGTTTTTATGCAAAAGTTTATGGATTTTTAGGTATGGGACTTGCCCTTAGTGCAGTCACTTCTTACTTGGCTCTTTGGGTATTTCCTTTGCAATTAGCAACTTTTATCAATAATTTTCCACTAGGCTTTGTGGGTCTGTGGATCGTTGAACTGATTTTAGTAATGGTTCTAGGCGTAAAAGCACAAAAGAATCCGAGCTTAGCAATCGGTGGATTTATTGCCTACTCTCTTTTGAATGGCATAACATTAGCGGTTACTCTTGCATACTACGATATTGGAACAGTAACGCAAGCTTTCTTGACAGCTACTTTGATGTTCATGGGGATGTCTGTTGTCGGAGTAACAACAAAAAGAGATCTTAGCGGGGTTGGAAGAGCAGGACAGGCAGCTTTAATCGGAGTGATCATTGCACTAGTCTTGAACATCTTCATTTTGAGAAGTAGCGTAGTTGAGCTGTTCATCTCCCTACTGTTAGTCGTCATCTTTGCAGGGATTACAGCTTATGATAACCAAAGCATCCGTAATATCTATGTCCAGACAAACGGAACAGCACATAGTGGAATTGCTGTATTCATGGCATTGAAGCTGTATTTGGACTTTATCAACTTGTTCTTGGCGTTTCTGAGAATCTTTGGACGGAACAACTAAAAAAGAAAAAAATTCATCAGTTGGGGCTATACCGAATTATTTGGTATGGTCCCGCTTTTTCTTTTCGCATTCCGCAGGATTCTTTGTTAGAATGAATAAGAACTTTACAGTAAGGAGTTAAGAAGATGACAAAAAATAAATTATTACTCGTTGATGGGAACAGTGTGGCTTTTCGCGCATTCTTTGCGCTTCACAATTCTCTTGAACGTTTCAAAAATAGAAACGGTCTTCATACAAATGCAATCTATGCATTCAATACGATGTTTGAAAATGTTATGCAAAAAGAGCAACCGACTCATGTTCTGGTTGCGTTCGATGCAGGAAAAACGACTTTTCGGACAGAAATGTATGCGGAGTACAAAGGTGGAAGATCCAAAACACCTGGCGAATTCAAAGAACAAATGCCATATATACGTGATTTGTTGACAGGACTAGGGGTACAGTATTACGAATTGCCCAATTATGAAGCAGATGATATTATCGGTACTTTGGCAGAAAAAGTAGACAAAGATCAATTTGATGTCGTCGTGCTTTCAGGTGATCGGGATTTGACTCAATTAGCTAGTAAAGAAGTAAAAGTGGATATCACTGTAAAAGGTGTCAGCGATATCGAAAGCTATACACCAGAACATGTAGCGGAAAAATATGATGGGTTGACGCCAAAACAGATTATTGACATGAAGGGACTAGCCGGAGATGCCTCTGACAATATCCCCGGTGTGACTAAAATCGGTGAAAAAACAGCTATCAAGCTATTGAAACAATATGGCTCAGTCGAAGGAATTTATGAACATATCGATGAAATGAAGCAAAGCAAAATGAAAGAAAATCTGATAAATGACAAAGAGCAGGCTTTCTTATCGAAAAAATTGGCGACCATCAATACTTCAGCGCCTGTGGATGTCTCTATCGACTCATTGAAGTATGAAGGGAAAAATCTCGATAAACTCGTTCCATTTTATAAAGAAATGGATTTCAATCAGTTCCTTTCTAAATTGAATATCGTAGAAGAAGAAGTAAAAATGGATGATATTTTGTTTGAAGTCGTTCATGAATTCAAAGAGGAAATGTTTACTACGGATATGGCGTTGTACGTGGAAATGATGGGCGACAATTATCATACAGAGGAAATCGTCGGAGTAGCGTGGGGGACAGAAAAGAAAATTTATGTCACGAACGATCTATCTGTATTCGAAAACCGAGCGTTCCATTCTTGGATCACTGATCCGACTCGGCTGAAAAAAGTATATGATGCGAAACGAACTTATGTTGCTTTAAACCGCTATACTGGAAAAACGAAAGGAATCGATTTTGATGTCTTGCTAGGTGCATACCTTCTCGATACGAATGAAAAAAGCACAGATATCGAAGGAATAGCTGCTCATTACGGATACAACGATATCCAATCAGATGAAGCTGTATACGGCAAAGGGGCGAAAAAAGGTTTACCAGAAGAAGAGGAACTCTTTTTTGCTCATTTAGCGCGAAAAGTAGCTGCAATCAATGCGTTGACACCAAAATTGAGCCAAGAACTGGCAGATAAAAACCAAGAAGATCTTTTCCGGAAAATGGAACTGCCATTGTCTATCATTTTGGCAGAGATGGAAATAAGCGGGATCAAAGTAGATGCGACTCGCTTACAAGAAATGAAGGGCGAGTTCTCTGCTCGCTTAAGAGAGATCGAACAAAAAATCTACGAAGAAGCCGGCGAAGAATTCAATTTGAATTCACCAAAGCAATTAGGAGTGATCTTATTTGAAAAAATGGGATTACCCGTTATCAAAAAAACAAAAACTGGATATTCCACAGCCGTAGATGTACTGGAACAGCTTCGTGAACAAGCACCAATCGTAGAGGATATCCTCACCTATCGTCAAATTGCAAAAATTCAATCTACCTATGTCGAGGGACTGCTGAAAGTGATCCAATCAGATGGAAAAGTGCATACCCGTTATGTCCAGACATTGACCCAAACAGGACGATTAAGCTCTGTTGATCCTAATTTGCAGAACATCCCGATTCGATTAGATGAAGGGAGAAAGATACGTCAGGCATTTGTTCCTAGAGAAAAAGACTGGCTGATTTATTCTTCTGACTATTCACAAATCGAGTTACGCGTACTTGCGCATATCTCAAATGATGAACATTTGAAAGCTGCCTTCCTAGAAGGTCAAGATATCCATGCCAGCACAGCGATGCGTGTATTTGGAATCGAAAAGGCAGAGGATGTCACACCAAATATGCGTAGGCAGGCAAAAGCAGTGAATTTTGGTATCGTGTATGGCATCTCTGATTACGGACTTTCACAAAATCTAGGAATCAGCCGAAAAGCAGCACAGCAATACATCGATACGTACTTTGAAAAATACCCAGGTGTCAAAGAATATATGGAAAGAATCGTACGCGAAGCAAAAGACCAAGGCTACGTCGAAACGCTGTATCACCGCCGTCGATATCTGCCAGACATCAATTCAAGAAATTACAATATCCGTTCTTTTGCGGAACGAACAGCTATCAATACACCAATCCAAGGAAGTGCTGCTGATATTTTGAAAATCGCGATGATCGAATTGGATAAACGATTAAAAGAAACAGGTCTTCAAGCTACGATGCTGTTACAAGTTCATGATGAACTTGTCTTCGAGGTACCGGAAAAAGAACTTGAATCATTAGATAAATTGGTGAAGGAAGTTATGGAACAAGCTGTTTCTCTTCATGTACCACTGATCACTGACAGCAGTTGGGGAAAAACGTGGTACGAAGCAAAATAAACATTGTTTAAGACAGAGCAATATAATGAAGGTGAAAAGAAAAAATGCCAGAATTACCAGAAGTAGAAACCGTTCGTAAAGGATTGGAACGGTTAGTAGTAGGAAAAACGATTCAAAAAGTTCAGGTCTTGTGGCCCAAGATCATCGAGCAACCAGAGACACCCATCTTTGAGGCTTCTCTTGTTGGCGAAACCATCCAATCCATTGGACGTAGAGGGAAGTTTTTAATTTTTCATCTCGATCATTATGAACTGATCTCACACTTGCGAATGGAAGGAAAATATCAATTTACGAAAGAAAATACACCAATCGATAAACATACGCATGTACTTTTCTTTTTTGAGGATGGAAGCCAACTTCGCTACAACGATGTACGAAAATTTGGTCGTATGACAATCGTCGAAAAAGGAGCAAGTGCAACTTACCGAGGAATCATGAAATTGGGACCTGAGCCTTTGCCAGATAGCTTCTTATTAGCAGATTTCGCAAATGGACTGAAAAAGTCCCACAAAGCAATCAAGCCATTGCTGCTAGACCAACGTCTAGTGACTGGTCTAGGTAATATTTATGTAGATGAAGCATTATGGGAAGCGAAGATCCATCCAGAACAACCGGCGAACACACTGCGCCCCAAAGAGGTAGAACAATTACGTCTATCGATCATTGATGTTTTGGATCGTGCAATAGAAGCCGGAGGTACCACGATTCGCAGTTATTTGAATGCATTAGGAGAATCAGGCGGATTTCAAGTAGCACTGCATGTCTATCAGCAAACTGGCAAACCATGTATACGTTGTGGAACGCCGATCGTGAAAACAAAAGTGGCACAAAGGGGGACGCACTATTGTCCGAATTGTCAAAGGCTAAAAATCGCAAAGTAGGATTTGTTTTAGGTTTGACGGGTGGAATAGCTACCGGTAAAAGTACGGCAGCCAAAGTCTTTCAGTCTCATGGATTTCCTTTGATCGATGGCGATGTGATTGCCAGAGAAACTGTTGAGCCTGGAACGCTTGCTCTGAGGAAAATTGTATCAGTGTTTGGCCAAGAGGTATTGCAGCCTGATGGGCAACTAGATCGAGGGAAACTTGGGATGATTGTTTTTCCATCAAAGGAAAAACGGCAAAAACTTGATCAGCTATTAGATCCGTTTATCCGAAAAGCGATAAAAGATCAAATCGCCTCTCTAAGTTCCAATCATCCTTTAGTAATTGTAGATATCCCATTGCTCTACGAAGGTCATTATGACCACTATATGGATGCAGTAGCTGTCGTTTATACTACGCCAGAAACTCAGCTTCAGCGTTTGATGAAACGTAATCAACTGACGCTAGAACAAGCGCAGCAGAGAATTAGTAGTCAACTTCCAATCGAAGAAAAAAAGCAGCGTGCGGATATTTTGTTCGACAACAATGGAACAAAAGAAAAACTTGTGGGACAAATCGAAAATTGGCTTTTTGCTAATCGCTTTCTTTGAGTATCTGTGTCAATTTTGCTATCCTGAGTATATAGAAAGTGAGGGATAGCGATGGGATCATTAAAAAATCAAAAGGATAAAGTCGTAGGTAACGCAAAAGAAAAAATCGGCGAGATGCTCAATAAAGAAAATCTAATCGATGAAGGTCGTACGCAATCAGAAACAGCAGAAGAAAAAGAAAAGCAGTACCAAGCAAGAATCGATGAAATAGAAGACCAGCAGGCAGAAGAAGAAGCGAAGCGGCAAGATTTGACTCAAGAACGAAAAAATCCGACACCTGATCGTAGTAAAACACCGCTCCCAGAAAGTGACCACATTCCCGATGAGCAAAAAATCGAGGAACAGCGAATGAAACACTATACAGGAATCGAAGAGAAGTTATAAAATAGTAAAAAATCGAGATGTGACTTGAAGCAGATGAGAAGGTGTTCATCTGCTTCAAGTTTTTTGTGCTAGATGACTAAATCAGCTTTTGTGTAAGTTATTTCTCAGTAATCAAGGTGATCAGTATTGGAAAATTGAAATTTAGTAAGGACAGGGGACACAATTACGCATGAAAGTAGAAAAAATTGTTCTTATATCCGTGTTTTTTGGGTAGGACAGTCGCGTTTGTGATTTGTTTCGTGTTATAATACAACTAGTTGTAAAGAAAGACACATCCTTTATATAAAATGCGATGCAAGAGGTGAGACAAAATGAGATGTCCCAGATGTCAACATAATAATTCACGAGTAATCGACAGCCGTCAAGCAGATGATGGACGTGCGATCCGTCGCCGTCGCGAATGTGAGAATTGTTCGTTCCGATTCACTACATTTGAACGAATTGAAGCTGCTCCGTTATTAGTAATCAAGAAAAACGGGGAACGCGAAGAGTTCAATCGCGATAAAATTTTAAGAGGACTCATCCGTTCAGCAGAAAAAAGACCTGTAGCTATGGAACAAATGGAACAAATCGTCAACCATGTCGAAAACCGCGTACGCAGTCTCGGAGAAAACGAAGTATCGACGAATCTAATTGGTGAATATGTGATGGAAGATTTAGTTGATTTAGACGAAATCGCTTATATTCGTTTTGCAAGTGTTTATCGCCAGTTCAAAGATATGTCTGTTTTCTTAAAAGAGTTGCAAGATATCGTGGATAAAGCAAAAGAAAATAATAAAGAGAATAATAAAGAAAACAATTAAGAAACAAAAAGGAGGCATTTCCTTGGAAAATGCTTGGAAAGAGCTTCAACCAAAAAATATTTACCAAGGAAGAAAAGCGGCTCCGCTGAGAGAAGACAGCAAGAACGCCTTGCTGTATCTTTATCAGCCACTAATCGGCGGAGAAGCCTTGAGTATCTATTTCACCCTGTTATCAGAAATCTCTCAAGAATCTGGCAAAGGTCCTGAAGGGATGCATGCAGATCTGCTTAGTAGTCTAGGCTGCGGTATCCCGCAATTTTATGATGCAAGAAAAAAGCTAGAAGGAATCGGCTTACTGGATGTTTATTTTAAAGAAGATAGTGATCTGGGACCTCGTTTTATTTATGAGCTGTTAGAACCACTCATTCCTAAAGCATTTTTCAAAGACTCTGTTCTGGCTTTTCTTCTTCTGGAAAAAGTTGGTGAACGACGATTCCAGAAGCTTACCCAATTGTTTGAACCTAAAAGGCATACAGCAGAGGGATATCAAAAAATCACAAAAAAATTTTTAGATGTTTATCGCTTCAATGAAGCAGTGTACGCTGCTAATCAAGAAAACATCGAATCGCTGAATAAATCTTTTGAAGAATCTGAATCAGTAGCATTACTTGAAGCAGATTCGACATTCGATTGGCAGTTTTTGAATGATTGGCTGGCAAAAAAACATATTGCAAGTCTTGATGATCCAATCATCAAACAAGTCGACATGTATCATCAGCTTTACGGTTTCGATGAATTGACACTTGGCGAACTGATCAGTCAATCTTATGACTTTAGTGAACAAAAAGTATCTGAAAAAGAACTGCAAAAAGCCATTTTGGCAATGCAGAGACGTCCGGTGAAGCAAACAAAAGAAACAGTTGCGGTTTCTGAAAACAGTAATGAACCCTCGTCAAACGAACATTTGACAAACGCAGCGCTTCAGCTGATAAAAGAAGCACAGAGCATTCCACCGATGAAATATCTGGAAGCAATCAAGTCAGAAAAAGGCGGATATGTTTCTAAACAAGAAAACTGGTTACTGCAAGATCTTGTTTCTCAATCAGGTCTTTCCAGTAGCGTGATCAATGTTTTGTTGAATTATGTATTGGTGATCAAAAATAATGCTAGCTTAAATGCTAGTTATGTGAATACAGTGGCAAATGAATGGGCACAAAAGAAAATCGCCACAGCAGAAGAAGCAATTCAGCATATTCGGCAAATAAGCAATCAAGCAAAACAATCAAAACAAAAGAAGCAAACAAATTATCCAAATGGCAAGCGAAATGTTCGGCGGGAAAAGCTTCCTGATTGGGTCAATCAGCCAAAAGATGAAAAACAGATCAGCAGCGAGAAAAAAGCAGAGATTGACCGCCGTTTTAAAGAATACCTGGCAAAAAAGGAGGGTGACATCTAGTGGAAGACGTAGGCAAAGAATTGAAGAGGATCATCAGCAAACGCAATTATCAAGAAAAGTATGCTGAAATGATCGCTGAAGTCTTAAATGATGCGGATGTTCAAGCTTTTCTAAGCGCACACCAAGAAGAATTGACACAAGCGGATATTGAAAAAAGTTACGCCAAATTGTATGAATTCGTGCAAGAAAAGCGTAAATATCAAAAAAACGATCCAACGATGATCGCTCCCGGCTATGAGCCGAAGCTGACATTGAATTTTCATTATGTGGATGTCACTTATGTACCAACGGAAGCATTGTTAGCACGGCAAAGACAAGAAGAAATCAGAAGCCGAGTAAAAGCAATGGATATGCCAAAAGATATTCAATCGGCTTCTTTTGAAAACTTTGAACGTACAGATGGACGAGGATATGCGAGCTTAGAAGCCCTAGATTTTGTAGAGAAATATACTGCTGATCCAAAAGGGTATCATAAAGGACTGTATCTAGTAGGAAGTTTTGGTATTGGAAAAACATATTTATTAGGAGCAACAGCGAGAGAATTAGCGATTGCTGGATTCACCACGACGCTAGTCCATTTTCCGACATTTGCCGTTGAGATGAAACAGGCAATCGGAAAAGATCAAGTGGCAGAAAAGTTAGATGCAGTGAAACGTTCACCTATTTTGATGATCGATGATATTGGTGCAGATGCGATGAGTAGTTGGATACGAGACGAAGTATTCGGTGTTATCCTTCAATATCGGATGCAGGAACAGTTACCAACCTTCTTCTCATCGAATTTTACAATGGATGAATTGGAACAGCATTTGTCCGTCACTCAACGTGGAGATGAAGAGCCGCTAAAAGCGAAACGGATAATGGAACGCATACGTTATTTGACAAAAGAAATCGAAATGACTGGTCGCAACCGACGCAATGGTTGAACAGTTGACAAGTCCAACTGACATTTGACCTAGTAGTAAAAGCAGGTCAGCGAATCATTATATGGACAGAAATGACCGGAGACAATCACCGCAACAAGTAATGCAGAAACTTAAACGGAGGATTTTTTATGAGGGCTATTTTTTCTAGTATATCTGTAGTTGGTCTATTTTTTCTTTTAGCAGGCTGCGGTAGCGCAGATAGCAACACAGGTTCTGTTGATTCGATTGATGCGGGTCAAACAGTAAAAACAAGCAGTACGAAAACGGAGGGACAAAGCATATTTGTTGGAACGATTGAAAGTATCACTCAAGTAGAAGCAGAAGAAGAAACGCTTCAGTTGAAACTCGTCGATGTCATGGCCAAAGAAGATCCAGCGAATATGGGAACGTCATTCAGCAATGACGGAGTGATCTTAAATGCTACTGCTGAAAAAATAAGCGTGGACATAAATGAATTGAAAATCGGTGACAAAGTCCAATTTACATTAGTTGAGATGCCGATCATGACGATGTCTATCCCACCGCAAGTTCCTGGAGATTCGATTATTGATGTTTCATTGAACAAATAACCAACAACATTTTTTCAAAAATAAGAAAATGTTGTTTTATAGAACGAAAAGGTATATTTTTTAAGGAGATATGGGAATTTTTTTATTCCTAGTCTCCTTATTTTATTTGGAAAATGCTATAATTATCTAGAAGGAGTGAAGCTATGAACCATTTAGATTTATCTCAGCGCTTAGCGGCAGTGGGTGACTTTGTTCCTGAATCCGCTCGTTTAGCAGACATTGGATCAGATCACGCTTACTTACCCGTTGCATTGATATTAAGAGGAAAAATCGAATATGCAGTTGCTGGTGAAGTCGTTCAAGGTCCTTATGAATCAGCACGTAAGCAAGTCAAAAAAGATGGATTAGAAGACCGTATCACCGTACGCCTTGCAAATGGTCTAGATGCTATCCAGCCACAAGATGGTATTACAGCTGTCACGATTGCGGGTATGGGAGGTTCACTGATCCGAGATATCCTAGAAGCTGGCAAGTTGAATCAACGCTTAAGCGGACAAGAACGTTTGATCCTTCAGCCAAACATCGGAGAGCGTACATTACGATCTTGGCTGCAAGAAAATCAGTATAAAATCCAATCAGAAAAAATACTTGAAGAAAATAAAAAAATATATGAAATCATTGTAGCCGAAAAAGAACAAAAACCAGTTACTTACAATGAAATGGAGCTGATGTTCGGGCCATTTCTGCTTGAAGAGAAAAGTGAGATCTTCAAATCAAAATGGACAAGAGAGCTTCAACAAAGAAAAGCTATCCGTGAACAGCTCAAACAAGCAGCTAATCAAGAGACACGTCAAAAACAAATCGAGCAGGAAATCCAAATGATTGAGGAGGTTTTAAAGACATGACAATCAGCGGACGCACCTTCATCCAAAAGTTTGAAAGCTATTGTCCTCAGTGGCTAGCTGAAGAAGGAGACCCAGTCGGACTGCATATCGGAACATTGGATAAGCCAATCCAACGAGTAATGATGACATTAGACGTTCGTCCAGAAGTGGTCGAAGAAGCAATCAAGAAAAAAATCGATTTGCTGATTGCTAAACATCCTCCAATCTTTCGTCCTGTAAAACGGCTGGTTACTGATCAGCCACAAGAAAAAATGTATGCAGATTTGTTGAAACATGATATTGCCGTCTATGCAGCACACACGAACATGGATATTATTTGGGATGGACTGAATGACTGGTTTTGTGAACTTCTCGGTATTGAAGTGGAGAGTTATTTAGTAAAGACTCATGAGATTCATTATAAAAAACTGGCCGTTTATGTACCTGTGGATCATGCACAGAAAATGCGTGAAGTATTAGCTGCAGCTGGTGCTGGTACACAAGGTGATTATACCGGTACAAGTTTTACCTCGATTGGACACGGTCGATTTACTCCGGAAGCTGGTGCACAACCAGCGATTGGGAAAGTAGGGAAGACAGAACAAGTTCAAGAGGCAAAAGTTGAGGTTATTTTGCCGGAAACTATCGAAAAACAAGTGATTCAAGCCATGCGGTCAGCTCATCCTTATGAGGAACCTGCTTATGATCTTTTCGCTATAGATGAACCAGTCGAAATGTTTGGGTTAGGACGAGTAGGTGAATTGCCGCAAGAAATTTCTATAGAGGCATTTGTAGAACAAGTAAAAGAAGCGTTCCAACTAGATGGACTGAGAATAGTCCAGCCAAAAAATGCAAAATCCTCTGTGAAGCGCATTGCGATTTGCGGTGGAAGCGGTGAAAAATTTTATCCGCAAGCAATCGCCCAAAGAGCAGATGTCTATATCACGGGAGATATCTATTATCATACGGCTCATGATATGCAAAGCGCTGGGTTGATCGCAATTGATCCCGGTCATTATATTGAATCGTTATGCAAGCAACGATTTATCGAGAAATTTGAATCTTGGAAACAAGAAGAAAATTGGGATATTAACTTTTTCGTTTCTGAAACAAATACAAACCCATTTCAATTTAATTAAAAGGAGAGAATACTATGTACGAAAATCTTTTGCCACGTTTTTTACGATATGTCAAAACAGAAACACGCTCCGATGCAACAAGCAAAACGACTCCATCGACTCAGACACAAGTTGCTTTTGCGCAAGAATTGAAAAAAGAATTGGAAGAGTTAGGCTTAGCTGATGTTTTCTATAATGAAGATAACGGATTCGTTATGGGAACATTACCAAGCAATGTTGATCATGAAGTGCGTTCCATTGGATTTATTTCTCACATGGATACAGCAGATTTTAATGCAGTAGGAGTCAATCCACAAATCATTGAAAACTATGATGGTGAGTCGACGATCGTACTAGATGCGGAAGAACGCTATACATTGAATACAAAAGATTTTCCAAATTTGAAAAATTATGAAGGCCACACATTGATCACAACAGATGGCAGTACATTACTGGGAGCAGATGACAAATCAGGGATTGCGGAAATCATGACTGCAATGGAGATCTTGATCAATAATCCTTCTATCCCTCACGGTACCATCAAAGTGGCTTTTGGTCCTGATGAAGAAATCGGTGTCGGAGCGGATAAATTCGATGTTGAGCAATTCGATGTAGATTTTGCTTATACAGTCGATGGTGGTCCTTTAGGTGAGTTGCAGTATGAAACGTTTAGTGCTGCTCAAGCAAATATCACGATCCAAGGGAAAAATGTACATCCAGGGACGGCAAAAGATACAATGATCAATGCTCTACAGTTAGCAATCGATTTTCATAATCAGCTTCCAGCCGATGAAGTTCCAGAAAAAACGGAAGGATACGAAGGTTTCTTCCATTTGATGGCATTGGATGGGAATCCTGAAGAAGCTTCTATGAGTTATATCATTCGCGATCATGATCGTGAAAAATTCGAAGCACGCAAAGCACAAATCACCCATATCCAAGAAGAGTTGAATCAGCGATTTGATCAAGAACGAATCAAAGTAGATATGTATGATCAATATTACAACATGAAAGAAATCATTGAAAAAGATATGAGCATCGTGGAATTAGCGAAACAAGCAATGATCGAGCTTGGTATCTCTCCAGTGATCGAACCAGTTCGTGGAGGAACAGATGGTTCAAAAATCTCTTACATGGGTATTCCGACGCCAAATCTATTTGCCGGAGGAGAAAATATGCACGGACGATTCGAATTTGTTTCTTTACAAGTAATGGAAAAAGCAACAGACGTGATTGTAAAAATTGCAGAATTGAACACAAAGAGTTAAAATCGAAAAAGAACAGCTTATGACAAGGCGTTCGTCCCAATGATGGAATGTCATCTGTCTAAGGCTAAAGGGCAGGACAATGGAATTGGTTGTCCCGCCCTCTTTTTTGAAGAGTAAATAGGAGGTAAAGAATGGAAAAGCTGCTAGTTTTTTATAACAAAAGTTCAGGGAAAGATGAGGGTGAGAAATTAGCACGCTGGTTTCAAGATTATGTAAAAGAAAAGCAGCCAGAATTATATGTAGAACTAGCTGAAACTGGCCCATCGATTGATGATGCGGAATTAGTCAAGAAAGCAGAAGCTATAGAAGCTGATACTTTAGTAATTATAGGTGGAGACGGCACGATTCATCATATCGTCCAAGCGTTCCAAAAAACATTATCTCAATACCATGTCGGATTACTTCCAGGTGGAACTGTCAACAACCTTGCACGTTTTCTTGAGATTCCCCTCAAAAAAGAAGAAGCTGCTGACGTGATCCTGGAAGGTAATGTACGGAAAATAGACTATGGTCAAGTCAATGATGAAGTCATTATCTCTACACTGACAATCGGAATCTTAGCAGATACAGCAGTTTGGATCAGTCAAGAAGAAAAACAGCGTTACGGCTCGTGGATCTTTATCAAGAAGTTTTTTAAGTTATTGCTGAAGAAGAAAAAATATCATTTGGATTTAGAAACAGACGAGGAGCATTGGAAAGGAAAATCCCAACTGTTGACAGTCACGATGTCTAACTCCGTGGGCGGTTTTACAAATTTTGACGACTCAGCGACCCCAGATGATGGAAAATTCCATGTAACGATCGTACCTTCCTTAGATATTTTCCGATTTATTTTTTATTTGCCTAGAATCATGAGAGGCAAATTCTATACGATCCCCGGCATTACTTATTTCACAGCCAAACGCATGAAAATCCAAGCGCAGGAAAAATCTGTGGGCACTCGAACGGATGGAGACACGACAGATGATCTTCCAGTTGAATTATCTGTTGTATCAAAAGGATTAACAGTTTATTCACCAAAGAAAGAAGAAAAAGCTTAGAAATAGTAGTTAACAGAAAGTTGGAAGAAGAGTAATGGATGTATTGTTACACAATCCTTTGTGGTTTTACCTTTTCATTGTGAATTTTTACTTATTTTGTCTGATGGGGTATGATAAACATCAGGCTAGAACTAGCGACTGGCGTGTTCCTGAGAATAATTTGGTATTTGTCAGCCTGTTAGGCGGTGGTTTGGGAGGATTGATCTCTCGAAAAGTTTTCCATCATAAAACGCGGAAAAAGAAGTTTACTATAGGATTCGCTGCAGGTGTACTTGTTGATTTGATTCTCATTTATTTTTTCCATTAAGGAGCAGGAGATGTCGTCTAAAGGAACGAAAACTAAAATCATTCTAAATCTGCTTTTGCTGGTTGTGATTTTTGCCATTATTTATTATTTAATCAATCAATCATTTGCAGATATCTTTGCCGAATTGCTGTCTACCAGTATTGTTGTTTTGGTAGCAGCTGTTATATTAGGGACAGTTTACCAAATCGCTGAAGGGCGCTCAATCAAAGAAATTGCTGAACCTTTCGCGCCGAATTTTACAACGAAAGATGGGTTCTTGACCTCTAGCTATATTGCGTTTTACCGAATCGTTTCATTTGGTACAGGAACGCTGATCTCGGAGATTTATTTTTATAACAAAAAAGGAATGAAGCTATCCCAGGGAGCAGGGGTGACAGCACTCCATATGATTATGTACAAACTGGCAGTGATCACTTATGCATTAGCTGGCTTGGTCATCCAATTCTCTCTTTTTTATTCTAATGGTCCGTCAATGATCTGGTTTATCATCGCTGGTATCCTTTTGACGATCGTGATTGTTGCCTTTTTATTGGCGATGTCCGTCAGCTTGAATGTCCAAATATTTTTTGTCAGCTTATCGAATAAGTTATTTAAGAGTGAGCGTTTGCGAAAATGGGTGGATACATGCAATCAGCAGATCTACTCTTTAAGGGAAACGGTCCAAACCATTATCCAAGACAGGACTGCGCTATTGCGGATTTATCTATGGAATATGTTAAAACTTGTATTTTGGTATGTACTTCCCTATTTGATTCTGATTGAAAACCATCCTAAAATAGATTTTCTACTGACCATTTCGTTTATCAGCTTTGCAGTAGTGCTTTCAGGGGTTATTCCTACGCCTGCTGGTATTGGTTCCTTTGAATTTGTCTATTTGTTATTATTCAGACCAGTTGTTGGAACAGTTGACGCAGTTTCTTCGCTTTTACTGTATCGTTTCAGTTCCTTTATCTTGCCATTTCTCTATGGATTTGTGTATGTGATTGCTGAACGGCGAAGAGTGATCAAAGAAGAAATAATAGAAGTAAAAAAAGAGAATAAAGAAAATCAAGGGTAGGTCTTTTATAAGATCTCAGACTGTAGACAAAAAGGAGTGGCTTAATTGCCAACTCCTTTTTGTTAGTCTTTGTAGAAATTTGAAATAAAAAGCCATAGGCTTTTTTGCTTTCCATAGCCATGTGGCTAGTTTTTTTAAATTCATGGCAGCAAACGTAAGCATCGTGTGCGTGGCGACTTTTTCGAGACCTCGATATTTCGTCCAACGCATACCATGCTTTTCTTTTGCATCTGCAAATATTCGTTCAATGGTTTGTTTTCTCTTTTTATAAATTTCTCTATTCAACGCCGTATGGCGTTGGTGTTCAAGTTCATCCATAAGATCCGCCCAAACATGTCGAGTTACTATTTTTTGATGTTTTGTACTCAAAGTACAGTTTTTAAGTAATGGACAACTCCTACAGAATTTTGGATTTGATTTATAGGTTCGATAACCATCACGAGTGATAGTTGAAAATAACAACGGTTGATTATTGGGACATAAATAGCAGTCAAAATAGGCATCATAAACAAAGTCTTTTTTACGAAACATTCCTTTTACTCCATGAGGTACAGTATATGGAAGAATCGGGTAGAGTTTCAAGTGTGACAGAAAATGAACAAATTTAGGCGTCTTATATCCTGCATCAGCGACAACACGCTTTATATTTGGAAAAGCTCTTTTCGACTGTTTGACCAGATCGATTGCGACTTGGCTGTCATGTACATTTCCTGGTGTGATTAATGTAGATAAGATAAAACCATTATCTTCACAGGAAGTATGCGCGGAATAAGCAAATTGTTTTTCTCGTTCACCTTTAACATAGTAACCACTTTCTGGATCTGAATGACTTATTTTTTGAAGACTCAACTCACTTTCTATGTCCCATGTAAAAGGACGTTTTCCTACAGCAATACGTTCTTTATTTATTTCATCTTCTAATTCATCTTGATAAGCTTTAGCTTGACCGTAGGTCATTTCTTTTGTGAACTTATGTTTATTGGCATTTGCCTTAATATGAGTAGAATCAATATAAAGGTTGTCTTCCGTAACGAAGCCAGCTTTTACAGCTTGTTCTAGAATATGAGAGAAAATGTCTTCAAATAAAGTTGTTTCTCTAAATCTTCGAACATAGTTTTTACCAAAAGTAGAGAAATGCGGGATAGGATCCTCGAATGAATAACCTAAAAACCAACGATAAGCAACATTTGTTTCAACGTCTTTAATAGTCTGTCTCATCGAACGGATACCAAATAAATATTGGATAAATACTAATTTAATTAAGACCACTGGATCAATACTGGGACGACCATGGGTCGAATACGTAGATTCTACAATGGGATAAATGAAATCAAACTGAATCGCAGCATCAATCTTTCGAACTAAGTGATCTTTAGGTACAAGATCATCAATTGTTAACATAGCAAATTGATTTCTACCTTCAATCGATTGTTTTCTCATCGTTAGAATCACTCCCAGAATAGTTTATACAATGAGTATAAAACAAAAAAACTGCAAACAACACTCCAAATTTAGGAGTTTGTCTACAGTCTGAGGGTAGGTCTTTTATAAGATCTACCCTTTTTATCAAATCAAAGAAAAACGTTATGGATAAGATAATTTTACGTTTGTTTGGCTCTTTTTTTATATACATACAATCAATTTTGTTTTTTAAGATTTATATAAGTCGAGAAAAAAAGTCAAAAAACTATGTGTATATTTTGACCAAAATTGACCAAAGCGATATAATAGTTTTTGTAAAGATCAAAGAAATAAGTGATCTTACCTTTAATTAGGAGGGTATACCTGTATGAATATTGAGAAAATGACTACGACGCTTCAAGAAGCGATTGCTGAAGCTCAACAGATTGCGGTCACTCGAAAACACCAAGATATCGACATTGCCCATGTATGGAAAATCTTTTTACAACCTAATCATTTTGGTCGAAATTTCTATACGGATGCCGGATTGGATGTCGAATCTTTTGAACATGAAATTGATCGTCTACTGGATGAGTATCCAGTTGTTTCTGGTGGAAACGTCCAATATGGACAAAACCTCAGCCAGAATTTCTTTCGATTATTGAATGAAGCAGACCAAATACGTGAAAGCTTCGGCGACGAGTTTCTTTCAACGGAAGTCGTTATTTTAGCGTTGATGAAATTAAAAAATTATCCGTTAACTGTTTATTTGAATAAAAACGGATTATCTGAAAAAGAATTGCGTAAAAACATCGAAGAGATGAGAGGAGGAGAAAGAGTGACCTCACAAAACCAAGAAGAACAATACAAAGCATTAGAAAAATACGGCGTTGATTTAGTACAGCAAGTCAAAAGCGGAAAAATGGATCCAATCATCGGTCGTGATGAAGAAATCCGTGATGTCATCCGTATTCTTTCACGAAAAACAAAAAATAATCCTGTTCTGATAGGAGAACCCGGTGTAGGGAAAACGGCAATCGTTGAAGGGCTTGCTCAACGTATCGTACGCAAAGATGTGCCTGAAAATTTAAAAGATAAAACGATTTTTTCATTAGATATGGGTGCATTGATCGCTGGAGCAAAATTCCGCGGTGAATTTGAAGAAAGACTAAAAGCAGTCTTGAAAGAAGTCAAAAAAAGTGATGGACGTATCCTCTTGTTCATCGATGAAATCCACAATATCGTAGGGGCAGGAAAAACAGAAGGAAGTATGGATGCCGGAAATCTGTTGAAACCAATGCTTGCTCGCGGTGAATTACATTTGATCGGTGCCACAACTTTAGATGAGTACCGTCAATATATGGAAAAAGACAAAGCGTTGGAACGTCGCTTTCAAAAGGTATTAGTCAAAGAACCAACAGTGGAAGATACGATCAGTATTCTGCGTGGATTAAAAGAACGTTTTGAGATCCACCATGGTGTTAACATCCATGACAACGCATTAGTAGCAGCAGCTACTTTATCTGACCGTTATATTACTGATCGGTTCTTACCGGACAAAGCAATCGATTTGATCGATGAAGCCAGTGCAACGATTCGGGTAGAAATGAACTCTATGCCAACGGAATTAGATCAAGTTACTAGACGTTTGATGCAGTTGGAAATCGAAGAAGCTGCACTGAAAAAAGAATCAGATGATGCAAGTAAAAAACGCTTGAAAAATTTGCAAGAAGAATTAGCTGAACTTCGTGAAGAAGCAAATGCGATGAAGATGCAGTGGGAAACAGAAAAAGAAGAAGTCAATTCTGTTTCAGCAAAACGTGCTGAAATCGATAAAGCAAAACACGAATTAGAAGATGCAGAAAATAACTATGATTTAGAACGCGCTGCTGTATTGCGTCATGGTACGATACCTCAATTAGAAAAAGAATTGAAGGAATTAGAAGCTAAAGCAAAAGACAGCGAGATTAAGATGGTTCAAGAGTCCGTTACCGAAAATGAGATTGCTCAAGTCGTTGGCAGATTAACGGGTATCCCCGTAACGAAACTTGTAGAAGGTGAACGAGAAAAACTAATTAAATTGAATGAAACACTTCATAAACGAGTGATTGGTCAAGATGAAGCAGTTGATGCGGTCAGTGACGCGGTAATTCGTTCACGGGCTGGATTGCAAGACCCAAATCGTCCTCTAGGTTCTTTCCTTTTCCTAGGACCAACTGGTGTCGGAAAAACCGAATTAGCGAAAGCGTTAGCTGAGAACTTGTTTGACTCAGAAGATCATATGGTACGGATCGATATGAGTGAATATATGGAAAAACATGCTGTGTCTCGTCTAGTCGGAGCTCCTCCAGGCTATGTAGGTTACGAAGAAGGTGGTCAATTAACGGAAGCTGTCAGACGAAATCCTTATACAATCGTCTTGTTGGATGAAATCGAAAAAGCGCATCCCGATGTCTTCAATATCTTGTTACAAGTCCTAGATGACGGACGCTTGACTGATTCAAAAGGGCGAGTAGTAGATTTTAAAAATACGGTTCTGATCATGACCAGCAATATCGGTTCACAGTTACTGCTGGAAGGCGTGACTGCTGATGGAACGATTCCAGAAGCAGTGGCTGAACAAGTCAACACGCTATTACGTGGAAACTTCAAACCAGAATTCTTGAACCGAATCGACGACACAATTTTATTTACACCATTGAGCCTAGACAACGTGAAAGGAATCGTTGACAAAATGGTGGCGCAATTGGCACAACGTCTGGAACATCAAGAAATCCTGTTGACAATCAGTGATGAAGCCAAAACGTGGATTGCTGAAAATGCTTATGAACCAGCATATGGTGCAAGACCACTGAAACGATTTATCACTAAGGAAGTAGAAACACCACTAGCTAAAGAAATCGTTGCAGGGCATGTTATGCCTAAATCAAAAGTAACGATTACTTTACTTGATGGACAACTTCATTTCAAAACAGAAGAACTAGAAGAAATCGTCTAATCTTCAAATTGAGACTATGAAAGAAAAAGGGGGTGTGACACAACTAGTGTCACACCCCCTTTTTCCGAATAAATTCCAGAAGTAGCTTCTTCGAAAAATAAGTCGAAATTCCTTGAAGCTGCCCGCTTCTGCCACAATCTCTTTTATTAAATATTTTTTACTTTTTCTAATTTATAACTTTCAAAATAACGCTCATCTTTTTTACTTTGAGACCAAGCAAACAATCCCATCAAGGCAGCACCTATCGTATTTGTCAGCAAGTCGCCCATCGTATCCATCAATGCTGCTCGTCCGACAAACAGTGTGCCGTCAGAAGCAGCAAAGCGTTGAAGATTCATGCCTAAGAATTGGTCACATAAGAATTCCCAGAACTCCCAAAACACGCCGCAAAGTCCAGCAAACGCAAAGCCGAATAAGAGGAACAACCAAGGACTGGTTTTTGATATCTCAGCATCTTTCATCAAGTAACCAATCAATCCATAGCCAAGAGCTGTCAGGACCATTGGACTCACAGCGTGTAAAATTTTGTCCCAAAAAGAGATGATACTGATCAAATGCATCCCTGTGCCTAAAAAGACAGAGATGAACAAGAAAAACCAGTAAAACAAAACGATTGCTGCTGGTATTTTAAGTTTGAAAACTTTCAAAATGACTTGTGGCATGAAAATCAATGCAATCCCTAATAAAGATTCCACGATAAATGTGATTCCTTGAGAAGTCGAATATTTTTGTGTGATAAATTCATAAAAATTATAGCAGACAACGAATATGCCAAAAGCAAGTAAAGCTATTTGCACCTTTTTGATTTCTTTAATCACTGAAAGTCCCTCCATCTAAAAATCTTTTTACTTCTGAAAGCAACTCAGTTTCTGAAGAAACCACTTTTCCGTTCAATTTGATCAGACCTATTGTATATAAGTTCAGGTAGTGAAATTGATTTTCAGCTGTTTCTTGTAGTGCAGCGATTTTTTTCGGGTGGGTTCCGCCTTGCTGTCGAGTATCAGTATATAAGCCGATCACTGGGATGCCTTTCGCATAAGCCACACCGATTTCCGATGCTACCCCGGCATCGATCGTCAGCCCATCTAGTAAAGCAATCATTAAATCACTAGCCAACACTTTTTCTGTATCAGCAAGAGCAATCATTCGACTGTCTGCATAAGCAGTTTTGTCATTGATTGCTTCATTTTCTTGAGGAAGATAGATCGAAAGCTCAGAAGAGAGCTCTCTGATTTCTTTAACTAACTGTTGGTTATATAACAAATCACTTTTAGCAAACATTGGTGCGGCAAAATAAATTTTCATCTAAACATCATCCTTTTTATCAAAAATAATCGCTAAAGTAAGCTTCCATGTTTGGAATGATACGCTCTAGTGACTTCAGTGTTTCTTCATCTGTTTCTAACCGTTCGATTCTTGCCAAATAAGAAGCACGTCGATAATTCATCATCAAGCAAGTCAATGTTTGGATATTCAATCGAACGGATTTTCCTATAGGTTCATTCAAGACACGGACTTTTCCCTGTTCATCCCATGTTAAAGCAAAGACGCCATTATTCCAAGGAGCGACAGGATCTTCAATGATGAAATGAAAAGCATCAGCTGTTCCAACAAACGGAAACCGTTGAAGGAATTCTTTTACATCAACGATCCGAGCCATAAAATATGGTTCGATCTGCTCTTTGATCTGACTATCTTCAATCAAAAATGCTAAAGGCTCATTTTTATAAATATCTCCATGTACCCAGTAGATCATGGAAAAATGTGCGGAAATAAAGTTCCATAAGCCATTTCGAGCTTCTTGATCAAGATAGAACATTTCTTTTACGTGAAATATTTCTTCAGCTACCCAGTAGAATAGAACACCTCTTGGTTCATGGTTGCTATCGTAGTAGACAGCGGCTGTGCGCTCATCTTCATTTTCGAAACGCCAATACTCTTCCCAATGAAAATCACTGCGGAATAAAGCACCATGGTTTTGTTGGGCAAATTTGTCATAAACGGAAAATACGTCTGGATGATCAACTGGTAATCGCTCAACCATACCACTTACTGGGATTTGTTTAGGTAACTGTGTATCTCTGATTTTAAAGGAAAGTTTATCAGACATGATTTCCCATCCTTTACGCCGATAGTAGGGGATACTATAAGGATACAAATAAGAGATCCATTGCTTATTCTTGCGCATATTATCCAATGCAACGATAATTAGATCTTGCATCAATCCATGGTTCGCATATTCTGGATAAGTTCCAACTCCAGTCACACCACCCATTTTATAACGTGCACCGTGAATATTGACTTCACAAGGATAGATAGCGATTTGAGAGATCAGTTTATTTTCGTGGAACCATCCGAACACTTTCGATACTTCCAAAATCGGTCTTTTGGAACGGATAAAAGCTCGTTTATTCTCAAACCCGCTTTCCTCGATATCTGCTTCAGTCACTTGGAACACATAGGAAAGCAATTCATTGAATTGATCGATATGTTCTTGAGTGACCGGTTTTAATTCAAGATTTTCTCTAAAATCTTTTTGATCCATTTTTTCATCTCCATTTATTAGCTTGATAACAGTATAGCAAAATTCTACAAAAAAAACTTCTATAGCTGACTAATTAAAAACTCTTTAAATTACTGCTTTTCGTTGGTATAATGGAAAGTGCTGATTATATGAAAAGAGGAGACGCTATGGATATAAAGAAAATGAAAGAACGCCAAGAGCAGATTCGTAATTTTTCGATCATCGCTCATATCGACCATGGGAAATCTACATTGGCCGATCGTATTTTAGAAATGACGCACACTGTGACGTCTCGCGAAATGCAAGATCAGCTGTTAGACTCGATGGATTTGGAACGTGAACGTGGAATCACGATTAAATTAAATGCTGTAGAACTCAATTACACAGCGAAAAATGGAGAAACATATATCTTTCACTTGATTGACACCCCAGGGCACGTCGACTTCACCTATGAAGTCTCTCGAAGCCTTGCTGCCTGTGAGGGTGCCGTTTTAGTGGTCGATGCAGCACAAGGAATCGAAGCCCAAACATTGGCCAATGTTTATTTAGCCTTAGACAATGATTTGGAGATCCTGCCAGTCATCAATAAAATCGACCTACCCGCAGCAGATCCCGAACGTGTCCGTCAAGAAATCGAAGACGTAATCGGAATTGATGCTAGTGAAGCTGTATTAGCTAGTGCCAAATCAGGGATTGGGATTGAAGATATTCTCGAGCAGATCGTGGAATATGTTCCTGCACCAAGTGGAGACTTAGATGCACCGCTAAAAGCTTTGATCTTTGACTCTATTTATGATAGTTACCGCGGTGTTGTTCTAAATGTCCGAATCACGGACGGTATGGTCAAACCCGGAGACAAAATCAAACTGATGAGTAATGGAAAAACATTTGATGTTACAGAGGTCGGGGTCTTCTCGCCAAAAGCAGTTGTTAGAGACTTTTTGATGGTCGGTGATGTCGGTTATATCACAGCAAGTATCAAAACTGTCCAAGATACACGAGTAGGGGATACAGTAACGTTAGCAGACAATCCTGCCGCTGAAGCTTTACCAGGTTACCGAAAAATGAATCCGATGGTTTATTGTGGTCTTTATCCAATTGATACTTCTCGTTACAACGATTTGCGGGAAGCTTTAGAAAAACTGCAATTGAATGATGCTGCTTTACAATTCGAACCAGAAACCTCTCAAGCATTAGGTTTTGGGTTCCGCTGTGGATTCCTCGGACTTCTTCATATGGATGTCGTCCAAGAACGCTTGGAACGGGAATTCAATCTAGAATTGATCACGACTGCACCATCCGTTATTTACCATGTTAATAAAACGGATGGTACGACTGCTACAGTAGATAACCCGGCAGATTTTCCTGAACCTGTAACGATCCAGGATGTAGAAGAACCATTCGTCAAAGCACAGATCATGGTCCCAAATGATTTTGTCGGTGCAGTAATGGAACTTTCTCAACGAAAACGGGGAGAATTCATTACGATGGATTATTTAGATGATTACCGAGTAAATGTCGTCTATAATATTCCGCTTTCTGAAATTGTCTTTGACTTTTTCGACAAATTGAAATCAAGCACGAAAGGCTATGCCTCATTGGATTATGAAATGTCTGGTTATCAAAAAAGCAAGTTAGTGAAGATGGATATCTTGCTGAATGGAGAAAAAGTCGATGCATTAAGCTTTATCGTTCACCGAGACTTTGCCTATGAACGTGGAAAAGCAATCGTTGAAAAACTGAAAAAACTAATCCCACGCCAACAATTTGAGGTGCCAATCCAAGCAGCTATTGGACAAAAAATCGTTGCCCGTTCAGACATCAAAGCCTTGCGTAAAAACGTCTTGGCTAAATGTTATGGTGGAGATGTTTCTCGTAAACGTAAACTCTTAGAGAAACAAAAAGAAGGGAAGAAGCGGATGAAACAAATCGGCTCAGTCGAAGTTCCGCAAGAAGCCTTCATGGCCGTTCTGAAGATGGATGAGGAAGAAAGTAAGAAGTAGCAAGGTTTGTTTGAAAACAGTGTAAAAAATAAACCATGTTTACATGGATTTGCCACCGGTTTGCCACCGGTGGTTTTTTTCGGTGGCAAAAATCAAGAATTCTTTCTAAGATTTTCCATGATATCGACCGTTTCATTTCTCATCTTATCTGTTACATGCGAGTAAGTATCCATCGTAATTGAAATTCTGCTGTGGCCCAATCGTTCAGAGATTTCTTTCATTTTTGCGCCATTTTCGAGAAGAAGTGTAGCATGAGTATGTCTGAGAGAATGGAAGTTAAAAGAGAGGGAGAGTGCATTCGATATCCTTCTAGTATTCCATTTCACTACACTTGGCGTAACTAGCTCACCGTATTCCTTCGTACATACTGCATTTGAATCAATGTAGAGCTTTCCATACTTCATTCGATTTTCTAATTGTTGTTTCTTATGTTTTTTCAGAATTGCTAGCAAGGTTTGTCCAATAAAAATCGTTCGATTGGAACTGCTTGTCTTTGGTGTACCATATACCCATGCGCCATCATTCTTTACCATTTGTTTCTCTACAGTAATTGTTCCATTTGAAAAATCGACATTATCCCACGTCAGACCACAAACTTCGCCAACGCGCATTCCCGTATAAAATCCAATATTCAAAGGAATATAGAAAGGATGGCCTTCAGGAGTGATTTCTAGCATATGATCAAAGTCCTCAAGAGAAATGATTTTTAGATCTTTTTTAGTCGTTGGTCGTTCTTCGTATTTTGGTATCTTTACATACAGCATAGGATTTTGCTTGATTAACCCCCAAGGATAAACCGCCATATTCAGCGCATTCTTAAGGACAGAGTGAGTAATAGTCATTGTTTTCTTCGAGTAACCCTTTTTAAATTCAGCATTGATGAAATTTTGTAAAAGAGCAGGGGAGAGATCCGTAAGTTTTTTCTTTCCTAAATAACCGTTTATATGATTTTTGATGGTAAATCGGTAGTTTTCATAGGTATTGTATTTTAGATTTAGTTTAACGTATTCCTCCATCCAAAAATCAAGGTATTGTTTTACTCGAGTATCCGTACCTAAAAAGTATTGTCCTGTTTCGTCAATATCTGATAAAACTTTTCGTAAAGCAGCTTCGGCCTCTGGTCGGGTGTCTCCGCCAACTTTCTCCACTTTTTTTCTTGAGCCATCATCATTGATATCTTCAAAATAATAATACCAACGTTTTCCACGTTTTCTCACACCGCCACGCACAAAATCAGTCCTTTCATATTGCTATGTCATTAGTACGATAGTTAAATTCTTTTGGTACATATAGAGAGGAAATAGATGTAAAATCCGTATTTTCAATAGAAGTACACGAACTTATGTTCCTTTGTGTTTAAAAAGAAAAGCCCGAAGGCCGATCTTTTTATATTCTAATAAATTAATCTTTTAAAGATAATTTTTATTAATTAGGTAAGTTATCAATAGCATATTGTGCTTGCTCGGGCGTATATTTTTCATATACCAATTGGTCATAAAGACCATCTTTAGAAAAAGCAGAATAATCTAAATAGTCTTTAGCAGCTTGAAGTGCATTCTCGTTCCAATCAGCGTTAATATTATCAATAGCATATTGTGCTTGCTCGGGCGTATATTTTTCATATACCAATTGGTCATAAAGACCATCTTTAGAAAAAGCAGAATAATCTAAATAGTCTTTAGCAGCTTGAAGTGCATTCTCGTTCC